>JAGOBZ010000006.1:0-4278 GCA_017999015.1 Kiritimatiellia bacterium | reverse complement strand
GCGCCTCCGGCGCGGCCTCTTCGGGCGCCGGCTCGGCGTCGGGATCCGGTGCGGCTTCCAGGGGCTGCTCCTGCATGCCGTCGGGCTGTTGTTCTATCGGCTGCGCCTGGGCTTCAAGTTCCTGCTGGGCCTGGAACAGCACCTGCTGCAGGCGGAGCTGTTCTAAGGCCTCAACTTGCTCCTTTTCGCGCTTGGCGAGTTCATCCTGCGCCACCTTGCGCGCCAACTCCTGAAGGCTCTCTCGCGCAGCCTTTTCGGCCGCCTTTTGATCGGCCGTCTCCTGCGCCTTGCGTTCGCGCAGACGCTCGAGGTAGGACTTGGCGGGAGCCGGCGCAGGATCGGGGCTGGCGGCGGCTTGCGTCGACTCGGACGGCGGGGCCGCCCGCACGGCTGCCGGCAGACGCACAAGGCCGGGCACGGAAAGGCGCTTGGCCGCCGCCGGCGGCGGCTCGGCCGGCGGTTCGGATACGACCAGAGCGGTTGACGGGGCTCCGGGGGGCGACGAAGCATGGCCCGTGTCGTTCGATGGCGGACCGTCGATCAGCCCCTTGTGGAGATGCATGGTGATAGTCACGCCGTTCTTTTCAAACTGCGCCCAGTTCGCGTCGTAATCCGCGGCCAAGACGGTCCAGCCTTGCGCTGCGGCACCGACCTCCAGATAGTAATTTTCGGGCGGATTGACCGAACGGTCGATGAACCCGACCGCCGTCCGACCCCGGGGCGTGACATTCAGCGCGGTGAAGGCGATCTGTTGGGCGACCTGCTGCTGCTCCGCCAGAAGTTGCTCCTCGCTCTTGAGCAGCTCAAGCTGCTCCGGGGTCATGGTGTTGACGGATGCCGGAGGCGATCCGAAGGGCATGCGGTCGAGGATAGGTTGATAATGCTCGAACGGCGCAGGCTCATAAACGGCCGCCGCGCGCGCACCGGCACGTCCGATCAGGACAGCACCCCACGCGCACAGCCAGACTCGCCAGCACCTTTCCACACCGTTCATGCCGCCAGTATAGCAAGGTCACCCGCAGGCGGCAACGGAGGAAGGAGAAAGGAGGAAGGAGGAAGGAAGAGCCTGACCAGTCCGACTCAACCCGAAACCAAAAACCAGAAACCGGAAACCTATTCGCCCAGGTCGCGGCAGACGGCGGCGACCACCGACGTGTCGGGACGGAAACGCAGCAGGGCGACCGGCACCTCGCGGATCACCGCTTCCAGCGTCTGGATCAACGGGTCAAAAAACGCCGGGTCCAGCCATGGCACCAGCGCCACATCCAGCAGTCGCAGCACCGCCTCGCGGAGCGTCAGGGGCAGGATCTCCTGCGCGGGGCCGTGCTCGATGAAGTAAATCTTTTTCAACGGGGCCGACCCGTTCTCGACAAACCCGCCGGAGCTGGGCCACGGCGAGCCGTAAACCCTGAACCCGGTCCCGTCGCGACGCAGGATCGGACGCTCATCCGTCAGGACCGTCCGGCCGCATTGGCGGAACAGCCGCGAGATTGTGCTCTTGCCCCGGCCCGAAGGCCCCGTGCAGAGGATGCCCGCGCCGTCAACCACCTGCGCCGAGCCGTGCAGGACCAGTCCGCCGAGCGGCAGCAGACGCAGCACCAGCGCCATAATCGCCACAATGCCGAAGGTTCCGTACGTCTCATTGCGGTACATCGCCTCAAACGCGGCGGGGTGCCATTCGAAACGGAGCTGATCAAACGGCGCGCGTCCGGTCATGCGCCACATCACCTCGCCCGCAGGATTGACGCCCATCAGACGGGCCTCGCCGTCCAGCTCCTCGAAATGCCACGCGCCATTGGCCCGCAACCGGCAGAGATCAGGGTTCGCGCCGCCGCACGTGACGGTGCAACAGGCGTCGGCAGACACGGGGGCCCCGGCGAGAAAAGGACGGTAGTGGGCGTTGAAATCACCCGGCGTCAGATTCGTGAATATAAAACGGATACCCGCCAGATCAAAGGTAGAAGAGGTGTGCGGCATGAGCGGATGATATCACGCGCCCGGCACCGAAGACTTATTCGACATTGCCGGAGTTGATGCCGAGCGTACCAATCTGCTCAGCCTTGAAGGTGCCGCCCACGCCTAGCTTCACTTCACTGGCGTCCGCCACTTCGAACCGCTTTTTCGATGTTTTCGCGAATGCGTCGGATTTAGCCATAATACACCTCTCTGAAAGAATCTGGGAAACAGTGTATGCGCAATGCGCACCATCTGTCAACCTCTGTGTCAAATTATCTCGTTATCTCGTTTTCAGGTGAGATCGGACAGGCCGGACGCGTCAGACTCACCTCGCCTCCCTCCTCCCTTCTCCTTCCTCCTTTCTCCCTCACACCCACATCAACCGGTCAAGCGAACGGTATTGGATCGCCTCGGAAACGTGGACGGCGCCGATCGACGCGGCGCCGCCCATGTCGGCGATCGTGCGCGCCACCTTGACGATCCGGTCGTAGGCGCGTGCGCTGAAATTGAGTTCGCTCATCGCCATCTTCAGCAGCTCGGCGGCGTCGCTGTCGAGCTGGCAAAAGTTCTGGACGTCGCGCGCCGACATCGCGGCGTTGCAGGCGACGTGCGGCGTGCGCGCGAAGCGCTCGCGCTGCGCCGCGCGGCAGGCCGCCACGCGCGCGCGGATGGCCTCGGAGGCTTCGCCGTGCGCCAGCGCGCTGAGGTCGTGATACCGCACCGGCGGCACCTCGATGTGGATGTCGATGCGGTCGAGCAGCGGCCCGGAGATCTTGTTGCGATAAGCCTGGATCTTCTGCGAGCTGCACCGGCACTCGCGCTTGGGATCGCCGGCATAGCCGCACGGGCAGGGGTTCATCGCCGCGACCAGGATGAACTGCGAGGGGAAATCGAGCGTGGCCGCGGCGCGCGAGATCGTGACGTGGCCGTCTTCCAGCGGCTGGCGCAGCACTTCCAGCACGTTGCGGTGAAACTCCGGCAGTTCGTCGAGAAATAGCACCCCGCGGTGCGCAAGGCTCACTTCGCCCGGCAGCGGATGCGTACCCCCGCCCAGCAGCCCGGCGTCCGAGATGGTGTGGTGCGGCGCACGGAAGGGCCGGTGCAGCACCAGCGCCTGATGGCTCTTGAGAGTGCCCGCCACGCTGTGGATGCGCGTCGCTTCCAGCGCCTCCTCCAAGGTCATCTCCGGCAGGATCGAGGCAATGCGCCGCGCGAGCATCGTCTTGCCGGCGCCGGGCGAGCCGATCATCAGGATGTTGTGGCCGCCGCTGACCGCCACCTCGATCGCGCGCTTGGCGGTCTCCTGCCCTTTGACGTCGGCAAAATCTTCGGTGTGCCGCCGTTCGCGTTCCACCAAATCGGCAAGGTCCACACGGAAAGGCGCCAGCTTCAGGTTGCCCGACAGGAAATCGACCGCCTCGCGCAGATGGCGCACCGGAAAAACGTCGATGCCCTCCGCCACCGCCGCCTCTTCGGCGTTGTCCGCCGGCACGAGAATGCCGCGCTTGCCCTGCCGGCGCATCTCCAGCGTCACCGGCAGCACGCCGCGCACGCGGCGCACCTCGCCGCTCAGCGCCAGCTCGCCGATCAGCGCGTACCGGTCAAGCTCGGGCATCTCCGCCTGGCCGGTGGCGGCGATCAGCCCCGCCGCGATCGGCAGATCGTAGACCGGCCCCTCTTTCTTGATGTCCGCCGGCGCGAGGTTGATCGTGTTGCGGCCGGGGGTCGGCCGGAAGCCGGCGTTGTGGATGGCGGTCCAGACGCGGTCTTTGCTTTCGCGCACGGCGGCGTCCGGCAGCCCCACGATCACGAACTGCGGCTCGCCGCAGACCGCGTTGACTTCGATCTCCACGGCATAGGCGTTGACCCCGTAGACAGCGCCCGAATAGACCCGCGACAACATGGTTCACGCTCCGATCAGCCTGATGTGGCTAATAACCACAAAGAACACAAAGATGCTGTATCTTATCATAAAGTGTGTCCGTTGTGCGTGTTTTCTTTTGCGAGCGGCGGCGGGCATGTGTGGAGTGCGGGAGCTTGCTCCCGCTTTCCAAAGCGGCGGCAAGCCGCCGCACTCCAAAATAAGCCCGGCCCGGCCGCCCGCCCTACCCGAAACCAGAAACCAGGAACCCTCTGCGTCTCCGCGCCTCTGCGCCTCTGCGTTAAAATCTCCCCGTCGCCTGCATCCACCGCGCATACGCCCCGCACGGCGTCGGCAGCACCCGCCCGTCTGCGCCGCTCAGCACCATCTCGCCGCTTTCGGTCCGGCCGCCCAGCCCGTCGGCCGCCTGCCCCAGGACGTTGCCCAGCACCACCGGCGTG
>JAGOBZ010000244.1 GCA_017999015.1 Kiritimatiellia bacterium | reverse complement strand
AAAAATTCGCATGACAGGAGGATACACAAATCTCTCAGGCAAGCGAAAGCAACAAGTTCGCGCATCGACGAACGCGACACGGGAAAACATAGAATCCCGGCCTTTGTTTTTTGGCCGTTTCCAGTTGACCGGTACAGTAAGTTCCCGTACGCTAGGGCCACTTTTTCGGGACCTTTGTTTTTGATATGCTGAGCAGTCAGTGATGAAAGTTGCATGGACGCATGAGTGAGAATTGTTTAACCCTTCTAGTTGTTTCTGATTTGCACCACATGGGGCTGGCTCGCCAGACAGCGCAAGCACAACAGATGCGCGGCGAACTGGCACAGACTCTGTTAAAAAAAGTCTTCCTGCGCCTTCGCCACATGGGGATCACGCCGGACGCAACCCTCGTTCTAGGTGACCTGGTGGAAGACGGCGCAGATCGCAACGCCTCGCTGGATCTTGTGTCGCTGCATGGCGAACTGCTGCGCAGCGGCATCCCCTATCTGGTCGTCCCTGGAAACCATGACGGCGACCCCGTCGCCTTCAGCGCGCTCTTCGGGAGCGAGCCGGGACTTCACAAAATCGGCGGTTATGGCTTTGTGCTGTTCAATGATGTCTACAGCGAAAGCCACGAATGCGTACGCGCGGCGGAAGATCTCGCGGCACTGAAAAAATGCGCTGAAGAGCATCCGGATCTGCCGCTGATCGCTGTGCAACATCCGCCGATCTATCCGGCGATCGACTCGCATTATCCGTATCGGCCGATCAATGCGGCGGAGATCATCGATGCCTACCAGAAGACCGGTGTCATCCTTTCGCTCAGCGGCCACTACCACAAGGGCCAGAAGGCGCGCGTTCATGAACGGATCCTCTACCACACGGTTCCTGCGCTCTGCGAGCCGCCTTTCCGATTCAGCCTCATTCGTCTGGTTGATTCGCGCGTGGAAATCGAGGAGCTGAGCCTCGGGTTGCAGGTGCCGAACATCATCGACGTGCACTGCCATACCGAGCATGCCTATTGCGGCACGACCGTCGACACCGCACCGTGCGTGGCGTTGTCGCAGGCGCTGGGCGTTTCAACCCTCTGCATCACTGAACATGCCTTCCAGCTTTATTTCGACAAGCCGAGCGCCATGAGTTTCCGCTGGCAGTCCGATCCCGCCATGGCGAAAACAGTCTGGGAGACGCCCGGACGCGGCCGTATGGCCGCCTACCGCCAGTTCGCTGAGAAGTTGCGCTCGCCTTTCGTCAAGATCGGCCTGGAACTGGATCTCTTCAATGACGGTCATCTGTTGCTCGCTCCAGAGGACCTTGACTCTGATTGGGATATTTTCATCGGTGCCGTGCATGCGATACAGGACTTTGTCCCCGGACAGACATCTCAGCAAGAGGCCGAGCGCCTCTTCCTGCGCGACGTCGAGCGACTGCTTGAGCACGACATCGATGTGCTGGCCCACCCGTTCCGCTTCTTCAAGCGCAACCGTCTCAAGGTGCCGTCTCATCTTTTTGCCACGCTTGCCGGCTTGCTTGCCGACAACGGAGTGGCGGCGGAGATTAATTTCCACACTTATCAGCCTGAAACGCCATTCATCCGCCAGTGTGCTGAAAAAGGCGTGAAGATCGCGCTGGCCTCTGATACGCACGACCTGGCTGAGGCCGGCGAGTTCTGGCCGCATGTCAACGTGCTGCGGCAAGCCGGCATCACGCCCAAAATGTTCCCTGAGACCCTTTTCACATTTCAAGGCGATAACGCGCCGTGATAAGCTGTAAGCGTGCGAGAGAATGACATGGTCATTGATGTTCATGTTCACACCTTTCCCGACGACCTCGCAACACGCGCGTTGCAAAAGCTTGTCGACAAGGCAGGCGGCAAGATTGCCACGGTTGGGGACGGCACAGTCGTCGGACTCTTGAAGCAGATGCGCTCGGCAGCGGTTGACTATGCAGTGGTGTGCCCGATCGCCACACGGCCGGCGCAATTTGCGGGGATCTTGGCTGAGGCTGACGCATTACGGTCGGGAGAGCGCGGGGCAGAAGCTGCGGCACACCTGATTCCCTTCGCCTCCGTTCACCCCGCCGATGAAGCGCGGTTTGCCCACCTGCAGCAGGTGGCGGAGAGCGGTATCCGCGGCATCAAACTGCACCCTTACTATCAGCAGTGCGTGGTGGACTCCCCTGAAATGCTGGAATATTTCCGCTGCTGCCGCGACCTCAATCTGGTGGTTCAATGCCACTGCGGATTCGACATCGGCTTCCCGTTTGACCCCGTATGCAATCCGGCACGGATCGGCCGCGTCATTCGCAGCGTGCCCGGATTACGCCTGATTGCCGCGCATCTGGGCGGCTGGCTTCAGTGGGATGAGGCCTTGACGCATCTCTTGGGCCGGGACGTCTTTCTTGACACTTCGATCCTGGCGATGAATGCAACGGAAGAGGCCCCGCAGCGGGTCTTGCGCGAGCACCCTGTTGACCGGCTGCTGTTCGCCACGGACTGGCCTTGGCTGAGCTTCGGAGACGGCATCGACTTTGTGCGCTCCGGAATACAGCTTCCGGCGCACGAGCAGCTTGTGCTCGGGGGCAACGCCGCCCGCCTGTTAGGCATCCAGAAAACGGCGCCTTGGTAACAAAGGGCACCAACCGCGAAGAGATCTCTGCATCAGGCTGCGATCAGCCCTGCTGGGATTGCCGCAATTTGTAAATACGCTCCATGCGCGTTGAGATATCCTCAAAGCTGATATCCGCTCCGTAGACATCTTTGTAATACCCGAACGCCCTTTCGATGTCGCCCGCCTCTTCGGCCAGCTTGCCCAGAGAGAACACCACCTTTTTCTTGAGGTCGTCCATAATCGGCAATTGCTCATTGGCGGTTTCAAGTTGCATGACCGCCATGTCACGCTGTCCCTTGTGGGCGAAGCACATCGCCAGATAGTAAAGCGACTCGATGCGTTCTTTCGGACTGCGCTGAGAGAGCTGGAACTGGCCGATCGCATCGTCGTAATACCCGTACTTGAAATACTGCATGCCCAGTTCGTAGCGCAATTTGAGATCGTTCGGGTAGCGCTGCACCCGGGCGCTCAAATCATCAAAGATGAACTGATTCATCTCAGTTTCCATCTCGGCCGCGCCTTCAGAGTCGCCCGCCGCCTTCAGCGCATCGATCTTGACTTCAAAAGCGGAAATCCGGGTGGCCGTGATCGCCCGGTCAAGTTCAGGGTCGGCGGCGTTCACCTTACGTGCCGACTCCAGCACTTCAACGGCCTCGTCGAAACGCTTGTTCTGCGACAACAACCGCGCCAAGGCACGGTAGTAGTTCAGATTATTCGGTTCCTGCTCGATGCGCGCACGGGCTTCATCAATCAACGCATCCGCATCGGCACCGGCGACGACCGCCTTCGCCTGCATGTCCAATTTTTTCGCCTGGTCCTTGTTGGCGATCAGGTCACGGTAAGCGTCTTTCTTGCCTGCAGCCTCTTCCCATCCGGCTGCCATCGTCACACGCGCCTCGGCGTCTTTAAGCTGTTTGAAGATCACCTGATCGTTGGGCAGGTAGGCGTTCAACTTCACGTAGGCATCGCGCGCCTTAACGTAATCGCCAACCGCCATGTAATAATCCGCCACACGCCGCAACAACTGCATATCGTCCGGATTGTTTTCATAAGCCGCTTCGACCGTGAAAAGCGCGGCCTCAGGATGTCCGGACGCCTCTGCCACTTCGACCGCCAGTTCGACATTCTGGGAGTGAAGCGGGTTCATCGCCAACAATTTTTCGCACTCGATCAGCGCAGACTCGGTTTTGCCGGCCTTCAGCAACCCGGCTATTTTCATGCGCATCACCGCCGCATTGACATCCTGCAATTTCAATGAGAAACCGCTTTTCTTTTCCTTGCGGAATTTTGCGATTTGCGTGGCACGTAGCATTTTGCGCGCCCTGGAGAAGCCGGGAGACAGCGACACGCACTGCATGAGCAGGTCTATCGCGATCTCAAAATTGCCGCGTTCAAAAGCGGCATTGCCTTTGTTGAAGAAGTTTTGCGCCTGCTGAGCTGTTTGATCTGTTCTCTCGCCTGCCATAAAAGATCCTAGATTCGAGTTGTCCAAAAGCTACATTGAGGGGGAATTATAGGATTGCCCCCGATTCACCGTCAAGACTGATCCTCGCGATTTTGAGGCGCTTTCTGGATTTCCGGAGTTGCACCCGATTCCCATTCAAGGTACCGTGAAGCACATGAACCCTGCCGGTAAGAAAAACCGCTCGTCGCGCGCCTGCGCCAAGCCGCCCTCCCCCTGCCGCGAGCGCCACATACGGCTCACCTCCATCGAGAGACGTTCGCTTCTGCTCGTTGTGATTCTGTTTCTCGTGGGCATGCTGGCAAAAGCCATCCGCCATACTCAAGGCAGAACCCGTGGACGTCCTGCCGCGCGGCATCCGGCCCCGCTGACGCGACGTCATGCGTCACGGTGAATTTGTGATGACCAATGCCGGTTTGCTGAACCGCGGGTCCTCATACTCAATCACCCACCTGAAAAAGAGTTGTCCGCCATTGGCAGCCGAAAGCTCGTCTTGCAGGAAAGGATTCTGAATGAACACACGGGTCGTATGATTGCTGTCGAAAGAGGAGGGGGCCAACTTGTACTGCGCCAGCATGGTCCAGTCCGGCTTGGTCAGGCTATCCTTGGCCGTGATTTTGAACACTGCGTCACCGTAGACGCGGTCGCCGAGCAGACTGGGCACATTGGTGCCGTTCAACGCCAGCCACGCAGTCATGAAGTAGTTGGTCGTCACCTCTTCCCGCTCCACCTTTAAGATACCGCCCTCCAGGTAGTTGGTCGTCGTGGGGTTGGCGTTCAGCCAATACCGTTCATACAACTCTAGCTCGCGGCCATAATAGTAGGTCGGGGCAAGCGGTACGTCGCCAAAGCTCAACAGCCAAGACATGACATCGCTGCCCAAGTTCAGGCCGCTGACATCCTGCCGGAGGCCGAACGTGACGGCAATATTCACGTTGGTATACGCTGTGACAAGCAGCGGCAGGTTGAACGTTTCCACCTCGCCACCCGTCAGATGCTCGACGCCGTTCACTGTGACCGACTTGATGCGATACCAGTCGTCCGCCTCGTACAGAATGTTTGTCGGCGTATCCAGGCGGAGTTTGAACGCCAGCGGCGTGATGCGCTTCCCGTTCTGGACACCGTGCATCGGCGTCAACGACGAAACCACCACCACATTCGAAACCCCGGGGGCCAGCACATTGAAGTCTTCCACGGT
>JAGOBZ010000243.1 GCA_017999015.1 Kiritimatiellia bacterium | reverse complement strand
CTTCGCCGAAGGAGCCTTCTACGGCTGCACCTCCCTCACCTCCGTCACCATCCCGAACAGCGTCACCGTCATCGGCACCTACGCCTTCCACGGCTGCACCTCACTCACCTCCGTCACCATCCCCGACAGCGTCTCATCCATCGGCTCCTACGCCTTCGAAGGTTGCACCTCCCTCACCTCCGTCACTATCCCCGGCCGCGTCACCTCCATCGGCGGCGAAGCCTTTGCCAGATGCCTCGTGCTTACTTCAGCCATATTTACCGGACCAGCCCCTGCGTCCGGAGCAAATGTTTTTCAATCCACACAAGCTACAGTTTACTATTTTCCGGATATCGCCGATTGGTCAGATGTCTACGCCGGACGTCCAACGAAACCTCTAATCAAATATGAACAATCCGGCGGTGCGATCGCGATTAACGGCATCGAAACCGTCTTCCCCGGAAATCACTTGTCGCTCCCGTCATCAATCGAAGGTTACCCCGTCACATCTATCAGCGACACCGCGTTCTACGGGGCCACCAACCTGCATACCGTCACCATCCCCGACAGCGTCACAACCATCGGGACCGCAGCGTTCGCCGGCTGCTCCGCTTTACACACTGCCGTTCTCAGCAGTTCTCTAGCCGAAATAGGGGATTGGGCTTTTTACGGATGCGCATCACTCACCAAGGTCTACGGGCGCGGCGACGCTCCCTCGTACGGGGCTTCCGTCTTCGGCGAAACCCCGGCCACAATCTATTACCGTCCCGGATATACTGGTTGGGCAACCACTTACGCCGGACGGCCTACCGTCTTAATACCATTCGATTACACAACGGAACGTGACAACGTCACCATCAACACGTACGTCGGAACCGACGCCCATGTCGAAATCCCGCTGTCGATTGAGGGCAAACCGGTCACCGCAATCGGCGACAGTGCTTTCGAAGACTGCACGTTCCTGGAATCGGTATCGATCCCTGGTACCGTTCAAGTCATCGGCGAGGCGGCGTTCTACAACTGCCCGCTACTCTCAGGCCTTATCCTGCCGGACGCGCTGCGCGAAATCGGCGCATGGGCGTTTGCAGGTTGCAGCAGCCTTTCCGTAATGACTCTGCCGCATCTAATTGACTCCATCGGCGACTACACCTTCTCATTCTGCACCTCCCTCGCCTCGGTCTTTTTCACCGGCGACGCCCCGACCATCGGCGACGAAGCCTTCGCCTACACTCCCACCACGATCTACCACCTCCCCGGCGCCACCGGGTGGGACACCTCCGGCAACGGCATAACTCCGGTCTCCTGGAACCCCGCCATCAGCCCAGCGTCCCCACCGCGCTTCACCTCCGGCGCGTTCGGTTTCACCCTCACCGGCAGCGCTAACATCCCTGTCCGCATCCAAGCCTGCGACAGCCTGGCCTCCCCCTCCTGGTCCACCGTCACCGATACCAACCTCAACGCCTCCGGCACCCTCGACTTCTCCGACCCCGACTCCTCCTCCCGTCCCTCCCGCTTCTACCGCTTCACCTTCCCACAGTAACTTGAACGTTGCGCGTTGAGCGTTGAGCGTTGAGCGTTCTACCCACCGGTCCCAGCCGCAGGTCCCGCCACTCTTCACTCTTCCCTCCCCTTTCACCCTCCCCATTGCGCCCAGCCCCCTACACGAGCGAACTGGACTACACGGAGCAGTCGTCCTGGCTGCTATTCCTGAAACACCTCGACGCGCTGGAGGCCGACCGCGCCACCGCCGCGGCGCTGAACGGCAAGACCTACACCCACATCCTCGACGAACCCTACCGCTGGTCCGCCTGGGCCGCGCCCAAAGGCAAGGACGGCAAGATTGACCACAACGCCGCCCTGACCTGCGATGACCTGATCGCTTTCGTGAACGGCAAGCTCTTTTTCTACCTGCGCCGGTTCAAGGCCATGGCTATTGCGCCGCACAGGTTGAGCCACTATAATTGGAACGTTGAGAGCTGTGAATCGAAAGGGGGATTCGAACCATGAAACGTCGCGCGTTCTTGAAAATGGTCGGCGGGATGGCTGGCAGTGAGATGCTGGGTATCGGGCCTGTGCTGGTCAGCGAGGCCGTGGCGGCTGCGGCGCCCGTCGGCGTCATGCCCCGCCGCCCACTGGGCCGCATGGGCTGGCAGGTTTCGGCGGTGGGCTTCTCAGGCCTCGGCCTGACGCACGATGAACAGGAGGTTTGCACCGCTTCCGTGCATGAGGCGTTTGAGCGGGGAGTGAACTATTACGACGTCGCTCCCGCCTACGGCAAGGGCACGTGTGAGACGAAGCTGGGCATCGCCCTGCAAGGCCTCGACCGAAGCCGCTACTTCCTCGCCTGCAAGACCAAGAAGCTCGACAGGGACGGCGCCCGCTCGGAGCTGGAGAACTCGCTCAGGCAGCTCAGGACCGACCACTTCGACGTGTACCAACTGCACCACCTCGTGAAGCCCGCCGACGTGCAGGCCGCGCTCGGCCCGGGCGGCGTGCTCGAGATGCTCTTGCAAGCCAAGGCGGAAGGGAAGATCCGAGCCATCGGTTTCTCGGCTCACACCACCAAGGCTGCGCTCGCGGCGCTGCGCGGGTACGCCTTCGACACTGTGATGTTTCCCATCAACTACGTCGAGTACTACACCCGCGGCTTCGGCAAGGAAGTTTTAGCGCTGGCCAAGGAGAAGCAGGCCGCCGTGCTGTCGATCAAGACCCTGAATGCCGGCGCGTGGCCCAAGGACGCGGAGCGCACGCGCAAATGGTGGTACCGCTCGCTGGAGACGCAGGACGACATCAACCTCGCCTACCGCTGGACCTTGGCCCTGCCGGGCGTGGTGATGGGATTTCCCCCGTCGTGGCGAGATTTGCAGTCCAAAGCGATCACGGCCGGTCTGGCTTACCGTCCCGCCACCGAGGCGGACGCGGCTCAATTGCAGGAGATGGCGAAGGACTGCGGCTCGATCTTCAAGCGCGAGGAGGACTCGGTGGCAAGCCTAAACCTGCCGTATCCGCACCATCCGCAGGACTGCTGTGAAGGCCTGTGGGCCTGAGACAACACCACCCCGTTATTAGCGACGCTTAATGGTGATTTTACAAGGGTTTTTGCGTGTTTTTCACGTACTGTCTGGGTTTCTGGCCCGCCCCGAATAAATTGAGGGGTTGACTGTTCACGCGCCTGATTCATAATAGAACATGTTTTTTAAAACTTGGAGCACAGCAAATTAAGGGGGGGGCTTTTTATGAGTCATGCGGTGTTATCTTCACGCAGAAGCTTTCTGCGGCATGCGGCGGTTGCCGGTTCTTTGTTCAGCGTGGTGCCGCGTTATGTCATCGCGGGCAGCGGCCAGACGCCGCCCAGCGAGCGCATCCGCGTCGCCGCGATCGGCTGCGCCGGACGCCCCGTCTCCAATATCGTGGGCGTGGCCGGCTGTGGCGCAGAAATCGTCGGGCTCTGCGATGTCGACACGCGCCGCACCGGCAAGATGCAGGAGAAATTCAAGCAGGCGCCCTTTTTCAAAGACTACCGCCAGATGCTGGACACACTCGACAAGCAGATCGACGCCGTGACCATCGGCACCCCCGACCATTGGCACGCGGCAATGTCGATCGAATGCCTGCGCCGCAACAAGCATGTCCAGTGCGAGAAACCGCTGGCGCAGACTTTCGGCGAGGTCGACCAGATGATCGCGGTCGCGCGCAGCGCCAAGCTCGTCAACCAGGCGATGAACCAAGGCCACGCCTTCGACACCATCCGCACCTTCCGCGAATGGATCGAGGCCGGACTCATCGGCACGGTCAAAGAGGCGCACTTCTGGGCACCCGCCAGCTACAGTTGCATGGATCAGCTCGGCGAGTTGGCGAAGACGCATGAGATTCCCCAAGAGCTGGACTGGGAGCGCTGGCAGGGGCCGGTCGCGCCGCATCGCGCCTACTGCCCGCTCTACCTGCCGGGGCGCTGGCGGTTCTGGACCGACTATGGCTGCAGCACGCTCGGCGACTGGGCCTGCCACCTGATGGATCCGATCTTCTGGGCGCTGGATCTCGGCCTGCCGGAGGCGGTGCGCGTGGACGACCTGGGCGACTGGGAGCCCTCCAAGCACGGCGTCACGTACCCGAAAGGCGATGTCTTCACCCTCTCCTTCCCCGCCAAGAACGCGCGCGGCCCCGTCACGGTCAAGTGGTTCGACGGCCCGCGTTACCGGTCTGTCCCCTGCCCCGACGGCTTGCCGCACGACCAGTTCGCCCCCCGCATGGAGAAGTATGTCAACAGCGGCCCGAGCGGTGAAGGCGGCGTGATCTACGGCGACAAAGGCGTGATCGTCTACGGCTCGCACGGCGCCAAGAACCTCAGGCTCATCAAGGACGGGAAACTGGTGGATACCTCGGACGCCAACAAAGACCTGCCGCCCCCGCGCTACCCGCGCGTGAAAGGCGGCTCGCCGTACCATGAATGGCTCGACGCGATCAAGGGCGGTGCGCCGGTCGGGTCAGACTTCGCCTATGCCGGAAACATCACGCAGGCGTCGCTTGTGGCGCTCGCCGCGCTGTTCGACCCCGGCAAACGCCTGGAGTTCGACCCCGCCCAGCGCGCCTTCAAAAACAGTTCCGCCGCCAATGCCCGTCTGCGCGTCAAACGCCTGCCCGGCTACGGAGTATAACCCGATGAGACATAGGACACCCGGTGTTCGACGTGCAGCGTGCGCCGCTCTTCTTTTGCTTGCCGCCTCCGCCACCGCGGCGACGCAATCGTTTCCGCTGACGTCGCCCGACGGCAACGTGCGCGCGACGGTCGTGCAGGGCGAAGACGGCGGCTTGTCCTACCGCATCGACTATAAGGGAACGCCCGTCATTCTGCCCTCGCGCTTGGGCTTGGCCCTGTCGGACGGCACTGACTTAAGCCGAGGGTTCGAGCCGGTACGCCCGGATGTTGTGTTGAGGGACGAGACCAACCTTGTCTGGAATCCGCCGTTCGGCGAGCGCGCCACGGTTTCAGACCAGTTCAGGCAGTTGGTTTTAGGCGTGGAACATACGGCCTCGGACACGGATGTCCTGTTCGTGTTCCGCGCCTACAACGCGGGGTTTGCCTTCCGATACGCGGTGTCGGCGCCGCTCCGGTTGCGCGCGTCTGTCACAAACGAACTCACCGAGTTCGCTTTCACCGGCGACCACCGTGCCTGGCCCGTCTACGCCGCACAGGGCGAGTACAAGCCGGAAGCGCTTTCCGCCGTGAAGAAGGGCGCGGAGCGTCCGCTCACCGTCGAGACCGCCGAAGGC
>JAGOBZ010000005.1 GCA_017999015.1 Kiritimatiellia bacterium | reverse complement strand
ATCAGTTTCACGGGCGCGGCCTCCAGCGATCCTGATCCGGGGCAGACCCTCGTCCTGTACGCATGGGATTTCAATGGCGACACGGTCGCGGATGTCAGCGCCGCGACACCCGACGCGCAATGGACCTTTGACACGCCCGGCACCAAGACGATCCGGCTGCGGGTTCAAGATTCTGACGGTCTCTGGTCAGAGTGGGCCACCGCGCAGGTCACGGTTGCAGAGGTGGTCTATGTGACGATCACCGCCACCACATCCCCTGCGGCCGGGGCCGGCAGCGTGTCAGACGGCGCGACGCTGCGGCGCGGCACGTCTTTCACGGCAACCGCGACGGTGACAGACACCGAGCGCTATGTATTCGGACGCTGGCTGTTCAACGGCTCAACCGTCAGTTATGCCAATCCTTACACCTTCGCGGCTCAAAACACCGGCACGCTGACCGCGGTCTTCGATCTGAAGCGCTTTACGGTCAGCGCCACTGTCTCGCCGGTCGGGTTCGGCAGCGTCAGCGGCGCGGGCTGGTGGAATTACGGCGTCACCAACACCTTGACCGCTACGCCCGCCGCCGGCTGCGCCTTTGTGGAGTGGCGCGACCAGGTCAGCTACGAGGTCGTTTCCACGTCGCCCAGCTATGCATTCGCGATTACTGACAACCGCGCGCTGGTGGCGATCTTTGCGGAGGTCAACAGCAGCCACACGATCACGACGGAAACCGTCCCACCCGGCCTGGCCGTTGTCAGCGGGGCCGGCGCCTGGAACAACGGACAAACCGCGCAGTTTGTGGCGCCCCACATGGTCGTAGCGGGCGAGAACCGCTACCTGTTCCAGCGTTACACGCGTAACGGCAGCTATGCCGCAGCCACCAACGTCTGGAACTGGACGCTGACCCGCGCGGATCCTGTGAATGCGACCGTGCGCGCAGAATATGTTGCGTATGCATTAAATCCGCGTGTCGTCGACGTGCGGCGTACGCTGGACTCACCGGTGCCCATCACCACGAACCTGGTGGCCACGCTGGTCTTTGACCGCACGATGGATCCGGCTGTTGTGCCGGAGGTCACCTACTCCAACCTCGCCGGCACGGTCACCCGCACCCTGCCGCTGGCGGGCGGAATCTGGCAGCGCGTCAGTACGGCGGCCGACAGTTACCGCTGCCCGCCCGCCTCGTTCGCGCGCGGCGAAGACGGAATCTACGTGTTGTCGGTCGCGGCAGCCCGCGACCCGTTCGGCTCGGTCATGACGCCGACCAACGCCTGGTCCTTCACGGTCGACGCCACGCCGCCTGCGCTGCCCGTGCTGCGCGTGACGGCTTCGAATGAGACCTCCTGCACCGTGGGTTGGCAGGAGTACGCGGCGCCGGAAGACCTGAACGGTTTCCGTGTTTACGTCAGCACGGTTGCGTTCACCAACCTGGCGGATGTCTCCCCGCGCACCTTCATCAGTGCGGGGGCGCGCGCCTATACGGTTTCCGCCATGGCGCTCGACACCAACTACTGGGTGGCGGTGGTGCCGACCGATCGCGCCGGCAACATGGAGACTGCGGTCGCCCCCATCGTTCTGCGCCTGCCGCGCGCCGTGCCGCCCCCCGTGACGCTGACCGTCACCGCGCCGGGCGCCGACACCGCGCTGCTGAACTGGGCCGGCTACGCAGGCAACTCATTCGGCTTCGCGGGCTTCCGCGTCTACAGCGCCACCGCGCCCTTTGCCAGCATCGAGGGGATGACTCCGATCGCGACGCTCGGCAAAGCGGTCCGCACCTATACGACGAGTGGGCTTGACCGCACGCTGACGCACTGGTTCGCCGTCGTCGGCTATAACCTGCGCGACGAAGTCATTCCCGAGGTGACCGCGCGAGCCTGGATCGATCCGTATCAGGGTGAGATCACGCAGAACCTGACGCTGGGCACGCCGGGCGGCGCCACCGAGATCTTGGGCACGCTGACGGTGCGCAGCGGCGCCACATTGACCATTCCGGCGGGTGCCACACTGGCGTTCCGTCAAGGGACGGGCATCGTGGTCGAGAACGGCGCTCTGGTTGCCAACGGGACCGCGCTCGCGCCCATCCGCTTCACGGCGGCCAATCCCGAGGGCCGCGTGCTTCAGGCCGGCGACTGGTCCGGCATCACGCTCGCTGCGGGCGCCGGCGCGTCCCTGCTGCGTCACGTCTGGATTGAGTACGGAAGCGGCCTGACGGTAGAAGGCTGCGCCCCGGTCATCGACGCCTGCTCGGCGCAGTACAATGCGCCGGCGGCGCTGCGTGCCCGCGCGGGCGCCACGCTGCGCACGGCGGATGCGTTGCTGCTCTATAATGCCGTGGCGCTGTTCGTAGAGGCCGACGCCACAATGGAAGTCTCGCGCTCGATCGTGCGTAACAACCAGACCAACGCGCTGGCAACCGCAGGCGCGCTCGTGACCGCCACCAACGTCTGGTGGGGCGCAGCCGATCTGGCCACCGTGCAGTCCAACCATGTGGGGAATGTCGTTTGCGAGCCGTTACTGACCGCCGAACCCGTCCTGACGCCGGCCGCCGACGCGCATGACGGCAACCGCACGGTCGGCGTGGCGAGTATCACGCTGGCCTTGGCCGCTCGCGTGGCTGAAGCGGTGCAGATCAGCGAAGACTCGCTCTTCACCGGCAGTTTCTTTGATCCTTTCACCACGCCCAAGAGCGTGGCGCTCTCGGCCGGGGGAGGGCTTAAGACCCTTTACATCCGGTTCCGCAATGCTGCGGGGCAGGTCAGCGACACGGTCACGCTGCCGGTCACCTACATCACCGGCGGCCCTCAGATCACGGCCTGCAACATCGCGGAGGGCGCGGTTCTGACGCGGCCCTTCCTCCTGACCGCCACCGCCTCATCCGGTTTAGGCGTCGCCTCGCTGCGCGCTCTTGTGGATGAAACGGTCGTTGCCGAAACCAATGCCGCCAGCCTCAACGCACGTTGGGATGTTCGGACACTCGCCCCCGGCACACACCGGGTTCGGCTTGAAGCGCTCGACACCCGCGGCAATCTGGGCACGCGCTCGTTCAACGTGACGGTGAACATCCAGCCGCCGCCGAACCCGGTGTTGACCGCGCCGCAGGACGGTTTGCTGACCACAGACGCCGCCATCGCCGCCAGCGGCACGGCGGAGCCGTTCGCAACCGTGACGCTGCGTCGCAACGGCGCTGTCGTGCATCAGGTCTCCGCCGCACAGAACGGCGCCTTCTCCGCCACTGTCACACTGGTCGAAGGCGAAAACATCATCGCCGCCTGGGTTACCGACGAGTTCGGCTCCGGACGTTCCAATGAGCGTCGTGTCATGCGTGACTCCGGCGCACCCGCGCCGGTGACATTGGGCACACCCGGCTACAAACAAGGCACGGGGCTGCAGTTTGACTGGCTCTTCGCGCCGGAGGGCGAGCAGCCCGCCAGCATTGCCCTGTTGCGGGCCGCAGCGCCGTTCTCCGCCACCAACGGCGCCACCTGGCAAGGCGCGTGGACCACCGCCAATCCGCTGGTTCACACGCCGCCGTCCGACGGGCGCTGGTCCTTTGCCGCGATCGGACGTGATGCCGCGCATAATGTTTCGCAGATTCCTAATCTGATCACCAACGATTTCGACGGCACGCCGCCCGTCTTTACGAACGCCTTCGACAAACCGAGTCCGTGCGGCACCGGCCCGCTGCAGATCGAAATCGAATCGTCCGAACCGTTGTCGGGTCTGCCCATCATCACGGTGCAGCCGCCCGCTGCCAGCGGCCCCACCATGCTGACCGTCAGCAACACCGCGCCCAACCGCTACACCAGCGTGTACAACGTGCAGGCCGTTGCGGGTTCGGGGCCGCTCGCGGTCAAGGTCACAGGTACGGACTTTGCCGGCAACCGTGCGACAGGCGTGACGCCCGCAGGGCCGGTCATGGTTCTCGACACGCGCGCGCCGGCCGGTTTGCTCACGACCGTGCCAGCGGGACTCATTCAGGTCACCAATCCTGTCCTGATGCAGATCTCGCTGATGCTGGACGAGACGCCGTCCGGCACCCCGCTATTGCGTTTTGTGCCGCCCGAGGGCGCGACCCTGCCGATCACATTGACAGGTGGCGGCACAAATTGGACCGGGACGATTGAGCTGTTGCCCTCCATGGGCAGCGGCATCGCCGGGTTCACGCTCACCGTCAGCGACATGCTTGGCAACGCCGGCACGCAACTCGGCGGAGCGGCACAGGCGGAGCTCTATAACACCGCCTTGCCGGAGCCTCCTCCGTCGGTCACCGACCTGCGCGCCTCGACCGATCAAAAGGGCGGCGTCATCAAGTTGGCGTGGCTTGCGGTACCGGACGCTGAAAGCTATTCTCTCTACCGGCAGGCGGGTGCGGCCGGCACGATGCCGGACACGCTGATTGCCGGTGGAATCACTGCTGCCTCCTATGAAGATCTGCCGCCGGAAGACGGTTTCTTCCGGTATGCGGTGTGTTCGGTACGCCGCGGCTCTATGGCCGCTCCCAGCCCCATCGCGCTAGGCATCTCCGACCGCACGCCGCCGCCGACACCGCAGAATCTCACGGCATCGCTCTCCAGTTCCGGCGTACGCGTCGAATGGGAGTATTCCACATCCGGCGAACAACCCGCACGTTTCCGCGTCTACCGCAACGGAACCCTGCTGCGTGACCGGCTCTCTGCCGGCACGCGCTACATTCTCGACAACCCGGCCAAAGGGACCTGGACCTACACCGTCTCCGCAGCGGACATCAACCTCAACGAGGCGCTCTCCAACGAGGCATCGATTGATTTGACGCTGCCCGGCGTGGTGCGCACCGATGTGATTGTCGGCACTGATCGGATTCCGCGAATCACCTGGCAAACGCGCGCCGAACATGTCGGGGTCAACCTCTACCGCAACAACGTCAAACTAAACGCGACGCCGCTGACGGGCACGAGCTTCACCGACTCCGGTCTTTCCGGCAGCGCCTTGACACGTTACGAGGTGCGCGGCGTTAACAGTGAAGGCACCGAGAGCGCCGCGCGCCAACTCCCGGTCTACCACGCCGGTTTCGCGCTGAACGTCAATCCAGAGGCAGGCGGCCATGCGCTCCTGCGCTACTTTGATCAGTGTGTGGTCACCGTCAGCAACCTGACCGGCGACGCAGCGCTCGATGTGGCGCAGCTTGAACTCACCCGTGCGGTAACGGGCGGTTCCAGCATGACCCGCACCGTCGCGTCCGCGCAGTCTGCTGTGTCGGGTAGAAACGTGCAACTGGCTGTCACATATCCGTGCGCGACCGAAGCCGGACAGCAAACCTATTCGGGTGTGCTGCTTCAGGCACTAGACGACACGAGCGCGTCCGTGCGTTATGAGCTGGCCTTTACCGGCGGCACACCGAGCCTCGCGCAGGTGCAGATTGAAATCACGGTCGAACAGCAGCCTGTCGCCGGTGCGGCATGTGTGCCGCAGGCGCGCTTCTATAACCGCAGCCAAGTGCCGATCGACCTCGTGATGTGGCGCAACGGCCAGCCCGGCGACGTCGCAATCCGTGTGTTGGACGTCAACGAAACGGAGGTCAACCGGGTCGATGTCATGATGCCCAAGGCTTCGCTGATCGCCACGCCGGACGGGCAACGCGGCTTTGTGCGAATCCCGGCCAACAGCTCGACCTTAATGGTCTTGCCCGAAATCATCGTGCCCGAGGCACTGGGCGAACAAGCCCAGGCGTTTATCGAAGTCGCCGCTGCCTATGTCTATACGGCGTGCGGCACAGCGGGTGAAGAGCTGTCTGGGCCACTGCAGGCGCGCCTGTCGATCACGCCGCGGCCGACGCCGTATACGGCCTTCGGCCTGCCCGAACAGCTTGCGTATCGCGCGGGCGAAACGCTGGTGATCACAGGCTACGCTTTTGAGCGCGCCACGGGCATGCCGATGACGAATGCCCCTGTGAGTGCCGGTATCGGGCTCGACGGGTTCGCATGGTACGTGGATGCCGTCAGCGATTCGAACGGCTGCTTCCGAGCCGAATGGCCGATCGTTCCCGGCATCTCAGGCCTCTGCCAAATCTGGGCGGCGCACCCCGACGTGCGCGATCGCCTGAACCATGGCCAGACCGCCATCTACCAGGCGTATTTCCGACCGGCCGAGGGCACCGTGCGGATGGCCGCCAACGACATTCTGACCCTTCGTTTGAATGCGTATAACCCGGGCAGCTTCACGTTCACGAACCTGACCGCTGCATTCACCGCTTGGCAGATCACGGAAGGGGTCACCAACCTGCTGCCGATGAGCGTGGTGAGCGGGGTCGTGGAAAACGTCGAAGGGCTCGGATTGCCGCCCAAGCAGCTTGTGCCGGTCACGCTGAAGCTCTTTGCAACCGAAGAGGCTCTGCCGGCCTTCAACTGCCAGTATGAACTGGTCACGCCGGAAGGACTGCGGATCCCGTTTGACGCGCGCGTGTCCGTGACGGCACCGCTGCCGCTCATCACTGTAGCCGCGCCGGCCAACGGCTATGTGGACATGAGTCTCGACCGCGGCAAGACCCGTTCGTCTGACGTCGAGCTGCGGAATGACGGCTTCAAGGCGTTGCTCGGCGTCAAGATGACCGCGCCCACGGTCCCGTGGATGCAGGTTGCGTTGACCCCGCAACAGGACGGCACGTTCGCGCTGCCTGATCTCGCCCCCGGCCAGAGCTTCACCTTCCAGGTGCTCTACGCGCCTGGCGATGACGTTGAAATGAAGTACTACAGCGATTCGCTTGCGATCACAGGCACCAACTCGGTCACGACGAAATCGCTGAACCTGTATGCCAAGGTCACCTCGGAACTGCGCGGCAGCTTGGCTTTCCACGTCGCGAACAGTCTCGGCCAGGTGGTGCCGGATGCTTCGGTCCGTGTGCGCAGCGCACTGGACGGCACCGAACGTACCGGATTCAAGACCGACGCCAACGGCGACGTGGTGATCAGCGATCTCATGGAAGGCCGTTGGCACTGGCAGGTCTCCGCTTCCGGACACGCCACGCAGGCCGGCACCGCGCAGGTCGAAGCCGATCTGGTGACTTCGGTCGAGCCGATCCTGACGCGCGAATTAGTGACGGTGACCTTCACGGTCGTTCCGGTGCCGTTCACCGACCGCTATGAAATCAAGATCGAACAGACCTTCTCCACGTATGTGCCGGCGCCCGTGCTGGTCGTTGATCCCGTGTACCGTGATTTCGGCACGGTAACGGGGCCCTTCGAGCGCACCTTCACGGCGACCGCCAAAAACTACGGCCTGATCAAGATGACGGAATTCACCGTGCGGGGATCGCAGACCGCGACGGCCTCAATGACGCCGGCGATCAGCTACCTGCCGGTCTTGGCGCCCATGGAGCAGATTGAGATTCCGTACACGGTGAGTTATTGGGGCGACCAAGGTGCGCCGGTCGCTCCCCAGGCGATGACCGCGCCGGTGATGGCGCCTCTGGCCGCGCCACGCAGTGCAGCCAGCCTGACGCGCGGCGCCGGAACGCTGAGCGACGCGCCACAATACAATCCTTGCACCGATGATTTCATGGAAGCGGTCGAAAAGCTGATGTCCCACCTGAACGGCATGTACGGATCGATGTCCGGGACTTCGCTGGCACAGGCGCAAGCGGCGATCAACCTGGCGTGGGAGGTGGCTGACAGCGATTATGTCCCGATCGGCATCGGCGACATGATGAAGATCTACCAGACCATCTTCTGTATCGCCGACATGCTGGGCGCCACCTCGTCAGGCGGCGGTGGCGGAGGCGGCGGTGGAGGCGGCGGCGGCGGTGGAGGCGGCTACGGCGGCGCGGGCGGCGGTTGCTTTGAAGCAGGAACGCCCGTGCTCATGGCTGACGGAAGCTTGCGCGCCATTGAGACGGTCAAGCCCGGCGATGTCGTCCGTACCGGACCGCGCCAAGAGGATGTGGCGCGCATCACCGAGACGTACAAACGGCCGGACGTGACCATTCACCAGATCACGCTGGACAGCGGCACCACGCTGCGCACAACGGCTGAGCACCGAATCTGGACGGACGCGCGCGGCTGGACGCTCGCCAAAGACATCCGAGCCGGCGACCGTGTCGTGTGCACGAACGATGTGACCGCCACCGTGACGGCATCGGTGCCCACCTCGCAATCTGCCACCGTTTACACCTTTGAACTGCGTGAGGACATCGCGTACTACGCGCACGGCGTGCTGGTCCGGCACCTGTGCGGTATGCAGTTCCCGAGCATGACGCCCACGCATGGAACACCGGGCCGGACGAAGGGAGGTGCCCAATGAAGCGCCTGTTCGCGACCATCTGTACCCTGAGCCGCCCCGCCACGCCGCTGGCTTGCGCCGCCGGGCTGGCAATCATGTTGAGTCTCGCTGCACAAGCCCAACAGCAATACCAAGGGTTCTGCGCGGCTGTAAAAATTGAGATTCTGCAAGAGCTGACACTGGAGCGGATCGGTTTTCTGGCCACGCTGGAGGTGACCAACAACGACGCGGTGGATCCCATTACCGGCTTCACGGCGGGGCTGCGTTTCACGCAGCCTCAGAGCGGTGGTGTTCAAGAGGATGCCACCGCCCTGTTCTGGGTTCGCCAACCGGAACTCATCAACATCAACGGCATCGACGGCGAAGGCAACATCGCGCCGGGCGCAAAGGCCACGGTCAAATGGTTCATCGTGCCCAAGCCCGGCGCCGGTGGCCAATCACCCAGCGGTGTCCGCTACTACGTGCACTGCGATCTCGCGGGAAGCATGCGCGGAGAGACGATCCCTGAAAACGTCATGTTCGCCATTCCCGACATGATCACCGTCAAGCCTGAACCTGAGTTGGACATCATCTACTTCCAACCGCGCGATGTGCAGGGCGACGATCCCTTCACCGAACAGGTTGAGGCTCCGGTTCCCTTCACGTTGGGAGTGCTTGTCAAGAATGTCGGCTACGGCAGCGCGCGCAATGTCGTGATCCGCTCGGAACAACCGCGGATTGTCGAGAATAAGCAGTTGCTGCTGCTGATCGCGCAGCTCATCGGCTGCCGCGTCATGGACGCGCCACTCGACCGGACTTCGCTCACGGTCAATATCGGTGACATTGAGCCTGGCCGGGCGCGTGTGGCCGCGTGGGACATGATCACCTCGCTCTCCGGAACGTTCACAGAATTCAAAGCCACCTACACTCATGCCCCTGAATTCGGCGGCGAGGAAACGTCGCTGATCCGTTCGATGACCGCCCATTTCATTCTTCATGAGGTGTTGAACGACACTGTGGGGCGAGACGCCGTGCGCGATTTTCTGGCCGACACCGACCGCGATCCTGAGCAACTGCCTGACGCCCTCTATGAAAGCGAGGGCAACGTTTTGCCGGTCAACTTGGCACTGAACGGCGTGATCAACCCGGTCAACGCATCGACCTTCACCCTGACCGGCACAACGTTGACAGAAGGGCCGGTCTATCTGCGCGTGGCCGACCCCGGACAGAACAAGCGCCGCATCGCGCAGGTCCTGCGCCCTGACGGCACGGCCGTCAACAGCAACAATGTCTGGACCACGACCCGATATTTGAAAATCGGCAACACGCGGCTCGACGAGTTGCATCTGTTCGACATCGTCCCCGCCGGTGGCCTGTCATACACGGTGACGTATGCCGCCGATGCGGTCGACACTACGCCGCCGGTCACTTCGATCGAATTCTCCGGCAAGCACCTGTTTTATCAAGGAACGAATTACATCGCGCCGGCGACACAGGTGTATTTCCTCTCACAAGATACCAGCGCGGTGGCCATCGAGTACAAGTCGGCTCCGGAGGCGGCTTGGCAGCCGGCTTATCCTTTCTCTCTGCCCGTAGGGGCCCACGCTATCACCTATCGTGCCACCGATGCCGCGATGAACGCGGAAGAAGCGCAGACTGCGCAGATCGTCGTACTCGACCCTGCCGGGGACGGTACGACTCTGACGTTGGCGGCCAACCGCACGGGACTCTCGCTGCTCGCCGAACTTGCCAGCACGCGTCCCGGCGACGTGCGCTTTGATTTCTCGGCGCCGCCCGGCCCCATCCCGCTGCACGCGGGCGTTGAAGTGTTTCGCGGCATCCGCGCCTGGCCGCAGCTCGGCGGACTGCCCGCCACCCCGATGCGGCCCGGCCTGCTCTCGATCAGCGTTTCAGGTGAAGCGGTTGACCGCTATCGTTGGCGGCTGAACGGTGGCGCGTGGTCGGCTGAGGCGCCGTCCAGCGAACTGATCGCGTTGGATTGCGCGGCCGCAGGCGGCTATACGCTGGACGTGATCGCGCGCAACGAACACGGCGAGTATCCGCCGGACTCCGATGCCGTCCATGCCTCTTGGACCGTCGCAGCCGATGCGACCGCCGTCGTGCTGCTTGAAGCACCCACGCATCCGCATACAGCAATAACCGCGCCGTTCCGCGTCAGCGGCACGGACATCGCAACCTACCGCTGGTCGCTGAACGCGAATTACATTCGTCCCAGCGCGACCGTGGACCAGCCGTTTGCCGTTTCAAACCTGACCGACGGCGCTTATGAAGTGCGCGTCTTCCCGAACCTGCCTAACGGTGTGCACTCCGAAGAGGGATACGCCGCTTTCTTCTGGACTAATCAGTTGGCGTACGGATATGACTGCACCGGACTCACGCGCGTCCGGTCCGCCCCGACGATGCCGCTCGGCGAAGGCACCAACTTCGTCTGGGACGGCTGCAACGATGCCGGGGTACAGGTCTTCCCGGGATGGTACACCGTGCGGGTCAGTGCCAGCAATGCGCTGGGCCAGGTTATTTGGGCAAAAGCATACGTGGCTGTCGAGGAACTGGGTGGAAGCGACAGTGAAGTCGCCGCCGCAAGCCGCGGCGTGCAACGCATGCATGGGCGCGGCGACTGGGTGGTCTGGACTGACCGCTCAGGCGAACAGTGGCAAATCTGGGCGCGCAACGTTGCGACCAACGGTGCGCCGTTCGCGCTGACCTCGTCGGAAAACACGCAAGACGATCCCTTCACCGACGGACGGTATGTGGTGTGGCAGGGCCGCCAAGAAGACAGCACATGGGCGGTTTACTGGACGGATCTCGCCGATACCAACGTAACGGTCCGCGTGCTCTCTGCGCTGCCGGACATCGATGAAACCAATCCCACGATCTACTGGCCATGGGCGGTTTGGCAGGCGCGCGATGTGCGTATCGCCTCGGCCCCGGCGCAACTGTATGCCAAGAACCTTGTGACAGGTATCCAACGCGCCGTATCGCCCACCACGCAGGATCAGTTGGATCCTAACGTCAACAACGACCGCGTGGTCTGGCAGGACTGGCGCGATGTCGGTCCCGGTGAGATCTATTTCCAGGATCTGGAAACCGGAGAGGAACGCCGCATCACGACCAACACCGCCGGCCAATACAGGCCTGCGATGGATGGCTCCGTCATCGTCTGGCAGGATAACCGTAACGGGCAGCAGGAACTCTACGCGTTTGATTTAAGGGACGGACGCGAGACGCGCCTGACCGATACGCCGTATGACGAGACGTCGCCTGCGGTACACGGTGACTGGGTGTTCTTCGCGGAGAATGCGCTCGGCGCCGGCCTCGAGAACCTGCGCCTCCTGCACTTGGCCTCGTTGCGTCACGCTCCGATGACACGCAGTGAAACTCAGAAACAGTATCCAGCGTTGCTGACGCGCCACACCGCCTGGCTGGATGTCACCTCGGGCGGAACGCGCGTGGTGGCCGGAGCGCTGCCCTCGTTGCGGGGTGTCTATGCCGAGCGCAATGCGGTCCCGGTCACCGCGCAGATGCTCGACACAGCCTCCACCGCGTTTCAACTGCTTGAACGTTGGCGCGCGGACGCGAATGTCATCGAGGTCGCGACCTACGAACAACTCTGGCCGGAGGTCGTGATGCGCCGCGCATGGCGTGACGGCGGCGGCGCGCTGCAAGGCGATGACTTCCCGCTGACGGTCGGCATGTTTGTCTGGCTGGGCTTCGACCGTGCCCAACTCATCGACTTTGGCCCATCTGAAAGCGGCCCGCTCGACCTGCCGCAAGGCGCCAGCGTTTTGACGTACAGCGGTTTCCCGATCGGCTACACCGCTTTCCGCATGATGCGCCAGATCGGCCTGCAAAATGTCCATGCGCTGCGTCTGCATGATCCGGCCTCCGGCCGTTGGCAGACCGTGCAGGCCGAAGCGGGGCAACTGGTCGGCAACGACTTCCCGATCCCGCGCATCGCGGTGATCCTGATTGACATGACGAGTGCGGTCAACGGATGGACGCCGCAATGACACTCAGACACAGCGAACCCAACGAGGTGAAACCATGAACAGCCATACGCTTATCAGCTTGCTCGTCGCGCTGGGTGCCGCCGGCACGGCCTGTGCCGCCGTCACGCCGGCCGAACTGAGCGCTCGGCTCGCCCGGGGTGAACGCGTTACCTTGATCGATCTCAGACCCCGTGACGCCTATGAAGCCGGCACCTTGCCG
The DNA here is from genome assembly GCA_017999015.1 of Kiritimatiellia bacterium. Classification (GTDB taxonomy): domain Bacteria; phylum Verrucomicrobiota; class Kiritimatiellia; order RFP12; family UBA1067; genus DUPH01. Next base: position 13,160 of record JAGOBZ010000005.1, on the reverse strand, counting down.
AATGCGCTTCGCATGACGGCGCGCGAGGCGATGCAAAAACCGCTCGCCGGGCAAGTCATCTTCTTTGATGACGGCACCGGCCCCAATCTCGCACGCCGCGCCGCCGCACAACTTGCGGAAGCGAACGGCAAGGTGAACGCCGACGTCTTGACAGGGGGTTATGCCGCATGGTGTGACGCGGGCGGCCAGACCAGCGAAAGCAAGGGGCTTCGCCCCTCCTTGGCGCGATATGTCAGTTATCACGATGTGACCGGCACGATGACCGAAGACGCTTCCGACATTGTGCTCGTCGATCTGCGGCCCGAGGCGCCGCGCGCGCCGGCCGCCGCTGCCGCAGCCGAAGAAACCGGCATGGTTCCCGCCGCGACAGCTCAACCGCGCCTTGACCTGGCGTCTGAATTGCCCGGTTACAGCGTGACGCGCACGATTCCCGGAACTGAGCCGCAGCGCGGGGCACGTTCGGCCCATGCAGCGGGTGAAGCGCAGACCGTCCCGCCGCTCTACGTGTTGATTGACGCAGGCGACGGCGCGGCAGAACGCACCGCGCAGGCATTGAAAGCAGCCGGCATCTCGCGCGTGGCCATTCTCGCCGGCGGCGAGACCATCATCCGGCGCAAAGGCGAGCCGGGCCTCTTGCGACGCGGCCCCGGAGTCGGGTTGGCGGATGACGCGCCTGCCGGAAACGCAGGATTTGCCACCGTTATTCAGCAGGAGGAAAAGCCATGAAACGCCTGATCCTTTCACTGTTGGTGTGTGCCGCGCGCGGACTCTGTACCGCCTCCGCGGAGGGCGTAGTCGCGAATATCGCTTCGCGCGGCTTCGATGTCTTCCTGCGTACCGCCGCGCCGCCGACCTCCTGCCGACTGGACGTTTACCGCGATGCTGCCGGCACGCAACCTGAGACTGCTGTAACGATCGAGCGGCAGGCTCTCTTCACCGGCGCGACGAGCGGCGACGACTATGCGCGCCGTTGCGCGGACCGGTTGACCCGCAGCGCCATGACCGCGTGCGGCAACACGCTGTTCCGGGTGGGCAACGCCCCCCCCGACACCGCCTTCCATGTGCGCGTTGTGGCCGATGAGGGCACCTGGCCGGCCGCAGGCCTCCAAGAGGTGCGCACGCTGCCCGCCGGCGCGTGGCGGTCCACCACGCATCAGGCGATGATCGACGTCCACCGGCCCGGCGACGGCTGGGTGGGCGTATTGACCGTGCCGGGCGCTTATGCGCCTTTGTTGGCTGTCTGCGGCGACGGCACGCCGACCAACACCTGCTTTTTTTTCAACTATGCCGACCTCGCCGATATGACGGGGGCACCGTTCACGCCGGTCGACGGCACCCCTATCACCTTCCGCCTCTACGGCAAGAGCGGCGTACCCGCGACGCAGCGCGCCATGACCTACACGTCGCCTGCCGCGCAGGAAGCCTCTGTCGCAGTCCTGAGCACAGAGGTGGCGCCGCTGCTTCGGCTCATGATCGCGTCGGCCGTGCAAAGCGTCACTGAACCGGCACCCGGAGAAAATTTCTTCTTCGACGGGAGCGCGATCACCTGCCGTGTCACCCAGGCCACCGTCACGCAGGTGGACACCCAACTTGTCGCCTACGGCTGGAGCGGCAGCGGCTCAGTGCCGGTCAGCGGGAGGACGACCGCGTTCACCTTCGCGCTCTCTGCCGATTCGGAAATCATGTGGAACTGGCGGACCAACTACTGGCTGGATGTTGTCGCGGAACACGGTTCCGTCGACCTGACGCCGGGGTGGTATCGCGCGGGGGCTTCACTCGCCGCGAGGGTAACGCCAAATGTTGAATGGACGTTTGCAGGTTGGTCCGGCATTGCGTCAGGACCGGACCCTGTGACCGCCTTTACGGTATCTTCGCCCGGAGAACTGGTCGCTGCCTTTCAACCGGTCCTCGTGCCCGGCGGGCAGGGCATGCCCGAGTGGTGGCTTACGCAAGCCGGACTGGTCGGCGGTGCTCGCGACGTCAATGCCGACCCTGACCACGACGGCATGAACAATTTGCAAGAGTGGCTTGCGGACACATCCCCCACCAATCGCGCCTCCGACCTCCGGATCACGGCGTTATCGAAAAACGGGATGGCCGTCAACCTGACGTGGCGCGGCGGACGCGAAGCCAAGCAGATCGTCGAAATGCTGGAGGGCGACCTGGCTGTCGGCGCATGGCGTCCGGTCACCACCAATCTGCCGCCCACCGAGACTGTCGGCACCTGCGCCATTCAGGTTGAAGGAAAACCCACCCTCTTTTTCCGGATCAAAGCCGAACGGTGAAAACGCGCCATGCCCCGACAACGTTCCAGATGGGCCGCCGTCTTCACACTGTGTGTGCTGACGGCCGCAGGCAGCCGATGCGAGGACACGCGGTGGCCGCTGCTTGCATGCGCGGAGCCCTGCTTCAATTTCGGCGTCCTGCCCGCAAGCCATGAAGGCGTTTCGCATAGCTTTGAAGTGAAGAACACGGGAGCTGAAACCATTGAGGTATTGGCCGTGCGTACGTCTTGCGATTGCCTCACAGCCGAGTTGGCGCGCAAAATAATGCGGCCGGGAGAGATTTTGGCGTTGCCCATTCATCTCGCATTTCAGGGGCGCTCAGGTGTCCAGAGGCGGGCCTTGCACCTCGTCTACCGGACTCACGATGCGCCCCCAGACTTTACATGGACGTTGACGCTCACCGTTCAAGGGACGATTCTCACACCGGTCATGCGCAGCCCGGACAGTCTTGACCTCGGGGTGCAGGTGCCGGGTGGCACAGTGACCGGAACGGTGGAACTCGCCGCCGGCGAGGCGCGTGTTTTCAGCATTCACAATGTCGGGGTCGACCGCGTTGACGCGCATGCCGACTATCAGGCCGACACGGCGGGCCTCCGTCATCAGATCCGTCTGGTCCTTCCGATCCCGCAGCGTGTAGGCGCGTTCTCCGGGCTCGCGATCGCCACCACCGACCTGCCGGACATGCCCCAAGTGCCTATCCCCTATCAGGGTCTCTCCGCCCCGCTCATCGAGGCTCAGCCCTCCGTCATCGCCGCCCGGCGCGGGACAGGGCTGGACGCATCACTCACGCTGGTTTCGGCGCACCGCATTGCGTTCCGAGTTACCCACGCGCACGCCACAGACGCACGCATCCGCGTTACCCTTGACCTGGCGGGGAGCCAGCCCTGCATTCACGTCACCTCGAACGCACCTGCAAAAACGCTTCACGGCGCCATCGTGCGCATCGCGACCGACCATCCGATTTGCCGTGTCATCGAAGTTCCGATCCGTTCTTCGATAGCCTCGGCACGGATGTGAGTCGTTAAAGGGAGAACCGACATGAATCATCGAACCAAAAAAATCACCTGCCTGCTGGTCTGCGGCGTGTGCCTGGTTGCCGGGTGGGTGAACGCTGTCACGAGCGTTTCCAACACCACCACGCATGCTGTTCATGCCACGCTGACCGAAGCGCTTGCGTCACTGAGCGCTGACGGCCAAACCCTCGCGCTGGCTGCAGGAGTCTACGAAGAACCGGAACTGAACATCCAGTACGCGGTCACGCTGCAAGGGACCGGCCCGTTGGACACGATTATCCAACCGGCAGGCGACACACGGATTGCCTCGGTCTTTATTCCCGCTGAGTTCAACGTCACGCAACCGGTCGTTTTCCGCGACCTCACGCTGCGTGACGGCGTGACGGACGGATCAGGCGGCGCGGTCCTCGTCACGGAAGGGCATGTGGTGCTCACGAACTGCCTGGTTTTCGGGAATTCGGCCGCCAGCGGCGGAGGGTTGCTCTGCATGCCGGGTGCAGATGCCAGCCTCACGGTTGAAAACACCATTATCGGAAGCAACACTGCGACGCAGCAGGGCGGCGGCGCGGTGCGCGGGCTCTTCCGCAACTGCACGTTCCTCAACAACATGGCAGCCGACGGCGGCGCGGCGGCGTATGCCACGCTTGAAGATTGCACGCTCACGGGAAACAATGCACTGGAACAAGGGGGAGGCCTCTTTCTCAGTCTGGCGTCACGCTGCCTGTTCGACGGCAATCGGGCCGTCTTTGGCGGCGGTGCGTTCCAAACCGATCTGGCCAACGCGTTGCTGATACGCAACACCGCCGACCAGAGCGGAGCCGCACTTTACGGCGGCACGGCGGTCAACTGCACGCTCGTCGGGAACACCGCCGGCCATCAGGGCGGAGGAATTTGGGGTGCGCTCGCGACCAACTCGATCTTGTACGACAACCATGCGGCAGCCGGCAAAAATTACGACACGACATCGGCGCTTGCATGGAGTTGCGCCGAACCGCTCGCGCCAGGCACCGGGAACATCGCCGTCTATCCGCGTTTCCGGAACCGGGACGAGCACGATTATTCGCTGCTCTCACACTCGCCCTGCACAAATGCGGGCTCAACGGCCGCCGCGCCTGTCGGTCCGGATTTGAATGGCGACGTGCGCGTTCAGGGCGCGGCGGTCGACATGGGCGCGTATGAGCACGATCCTGCAATCGTCGATTATTATGGCTTTGAACTTTGGTTGCACCGTCACGGACTTCCGATCGATCCCGTTGCCCAGTTCGTTCTCGACCATAATGACGATGGCATCCCGAATGGTTTCGCTTATGTTTTCGGGACCAACCGTGTGGGCGGCAGCCTCTTTACGGTTCGTCACACGCCGGCCGGGCCAGTCGCGGAAACCGCCACACTAGAGCCCGACGCAGTCGGCTTTATCAATATGTGGGTTGAGACCACCGGCGCACTGACAGGCGGTCCGCAATGGGTCAACGCCATACCCGTGACCGAGGGAGCCCCGGAAGGTGCGGCATGGTTCAGACGTGAAGCGCCCGACGCCGCGCAACGGGGGTTCTTCCGCCTCAAAGCCGCCCTACCGTAAGTCAGCGTTTGTCGTCGTCCACTGAATCAACCCCCACAGCAGATCGTGCCGCGCCGTTCCGTCCGGTGTACAGGTGCGCTCGTAAAGCGTCCAGAAGGGCGCCCAGTTGCGCTCGACGCCGCCGCTGTAACGGATCAGGTTGAGTTCCAACGCACGCAGACGCATGCGTTCGGGTGTCTGCTCCCGTGCATAGAAGGGCCAGAATCGTGTGTAGCGTTCAGCCTCGTACTCTGTCCCGCTCTTATCGGTCTTACAGACGGTCTCATGCGCGTAAAACGGGAAGAACCGTGTGCGTTCGGCACGGCGGTTCTTGCTCTCTGAACTTGCATGCCACATCAGCGGCCACGCCGCATACCAGCGGCGATCGCCATCGCCGGTAACGTCGCCGTAAAACGGCCAATAGGAGCGCTTCAGCGAAGGCTTCGTGGTGGCGGTTGCCCACGTCTCATGTGTTTGACAGAAGGGCCACGGCAGGCGCCAGCGCTCCGACGAATCGGTGCGCGCGTAGGAAAAGAAAGGCGGCAGCACCAGGCGCTGGGTCTCGTTGCTGCGGTTGACTTCACCATAGAGCGGGAAGAGAAGGAACGAAGACCCCGGATTGCGCTCGCCGCCGTAGACCGCCGACGTCCAAAACGGCCAGAACGCATAGCGGCGATCCGTCTGGCGTTTGGTGTTGACCTGTCGGCACCAGAGGGGAAAGACCCCCTCTTCGCGCATGTGCTGATTTTCCGTCAGGCGCGAATAGAACGGCCAGGGCGTGTAGACCCGCTCGATACCGTTGACCTCATAATTGAAATAGAATGGGAACAGCGTGAAGTCAATATCGTCCATCAAGGCCAGGTGCGGCAGGTGGCCGTGGATCGGGAAGAGCGCCCAGTACTCCTCGCCCAGTCTGCGGCGTCCCTGGAACCAGAGCGGAAGCAGCGCGAATTTCCATGCGGACTCGTCGCGGGTGACGTCGTCATCCGAACCGTAGGCCAGCAGAAAGCGCCACCAGGCTTGCTCGCGGTCGCGGTGGAAGGTGCCGAGCGGCCAGGCGACATCCGTGACGCGCGTATCAATCGTCGGGTCCTGGACTTTTGAATAGAACGGCCGCACGGCCCAGAACGTCGCGCCGTCGCGCGTCGCGCTGTATTCAAAAAAGGGGCCGAGCCGGAAGCGGCTGACCACATGATCCGGCGTGCGGGCTGCCGTCTCCTCCGCAAAGGCCGTTATGCACGCCAGAACAGCGCCGGCGACAACACACACGGCCCTGTGCGTCTTTTGCACGCGCATTCTGTTTGCAAAGCGAGATGTCATGAGAAAATCCCGACAAACACAGTTCGACGCCGCCCGCGCTCAGTTGTTATGCCGGAAATAGTCGTGGATACGTTTTTCGCAACCGAACGTCATTGCGATCAAGGCCGTGCGGATCCACATGCCGTTACGCATCTGGCGCCAGTACATGGCGCGCGGATCGCCGTCCACGGCGGTCACGATTTCATCGCGCCGCGGCAGCGGATGCATGATAATGGCGCGGGGCGGCAACAGCGCGAGTTCGTCCAGCCCGAATTTAAAGCGGTGGGTGTCGATCGCGGCGCTCTCGCCTTTGGCGTTGTCCCACTCGTCCTGAATGCGCGTCATATAGACCGCGTCCGCCTCGCGGATCGCCGCATGAAAGTCGTCGGTCCGCGCGAACGGCACACCCTTCTGTTCGAGGATCGCAAGGACGTCCGTACCGACCTGGAGCGGCTCGGGCGCCACAAAAAGCTGGCGAACGTTGGGATAATTGGTCAGCAGATATGAGAGCGACCGCACTGTGCGCCCGCGCAGCAGGTCTCCGCAAAAGACCACCGTCTTGTCACGTAATCCACCGCCGCGCTCAAAGCTTCGCAGCAGAGTGTAGATGTCGAGCAGCGCTTGGGTCGGATGCTGGTCCTGCCCCGAGCCGGCGTTGATGATCGGGATGGGACGGTCGGAGTTAGAAAGCACCCAGGCCATATGCTCGGCCAACCCCTTTTCCGGTGTGCGCATGATAATCAGATCGAAGTAAGAGCTGAATGTGCGCACCGAATCCTCGCGTGACTCGCCTTTGAATTCAGAGGAGATGGCCGTGTCACGCACCTCGCCGGTCTGCACGCCCAGTATCTGGCAGGCCGAGACAAACGAGAGAAAAGTACGTGAACTGGGCTGAGAAAAGTAGAGCATGGCCCGCTTGTGCGTGACCTGCTGACTCAGGAACTCCGCGCCGACGCGGGTCTTGGCGATCGCGCGGATCTCGTTCGCCAACGTCGCGAGCTGGTCAAGCAGCGCGTAGTCAAACTGCTGCGCGAAAAGCGTGTGATACGGCGCACCGTCGGACTGCATCAGAAAAGGGGTTTTCTCCGTCAGCGGCAAAGCGCTAAAGGTTTCCCATGCGATGTTCGCCAATCTTTTCGACATATCACCTCCCGCGCTGCCCCGCCGTCACAGCGCGGACAGATCGGCCATGGCCGACACGTACAGCGCCTTGATCGTATGCATACGGTTTTCGGCCTCGTCAAACACTTTGGAAAAGGGTGCCTCGAAGACCTCGTCGGTCACTTCCAGAGCCCCGCTCTCGGCTGTCACCGCAGTTTCGTGATCGTGAAAGGCCGGCAGGCAATGAAGGAAAATCAATTCTCCGTTGGCGTTGCCGGTCGCCTTGACCAGTTCCATATTCACCTGGTAGGGACGCAGCAGACGCATCCGGCTCTCCTTTTTCGATTCCTCGCCCATCGAGACCCACACGTCGGTATACAGGACGTTGGCGCCAGCCACGCCCCGCTTGGGGTCGTTGACGATCTCGACCGTCACCCCGTTGCGCGCGGCCACCTCGACAGCCTCTTTGACCAACACCGGATCAGGCGACAACTCGGGCGGCGTGCAGTTCACATAGCGGACGCCAGCCTTGGCGCAGCCGATCATCAGCGAGTTCGCCACGTTGTTACGGCCGTCGCCGACATACGCCAGCTTGACGCCCTTCAGCCGTCCGAACGTCTCCTGTATCGTCATCAGGTCGGCAAGAATCTGCGTCGGGTGGAACTCGTCAGTCAGACCGTTCCAGACCGGCACGCCGGAGTAACGCGCCAAGGTCTCGACCGTCGCCTGCGAAAAGCCGCGGAACAGGATGCCGTCGAAAATCCGTCCCAGCACGCGGGCGGTATCCTTGACCGATTCCTTGGCGCCCAGATGGATGTCGCTCTTAGTCAGATACTCAGCGGAACCGCCCTCATCACGGATCGCCACCGATGCGGAGTTGCGCGTGCGCGTCGAACTTTTCTCGAAAATCAGCGCGACCTGACGCCGCTTGAGCAGATCTCCGCGGACCCCCGCGCGCCGCCGCGCTTTGAGCGCGACCGCCAGGTCAATCAGGTCGAGCATTTCCACATCCGTCAGGTCCGCCAACCGCAAGAGCGAACGTCCAAATAGTTCAGGGGGCCAATTCAACATCTTCACATCTCCAATCGTGTCCATTATAGGAAAGAGCCCCCGGGCACACAAGGCTGATAAGTGAAGGAGAAGGAAGAAAGGAAGAACGGGAAAGGGAGGAAAGGAGGAGGGGGAGAACGTTCAACGTTCAAGTGGCGGGGATACGGACCAGCAGTCGGCCTATAGGGCCTATAGGCCCGAAAATTCCTGGATACGGGATAGACTGACACTGAAAAATGTGCTAAAATTGTAAAATTTTCGAACGTAGCATGGCGCTGCGCAAAGCGTGAAGCAGCGCGGACGGGATTTTTACGGAGATTGTCGATGACCGACGCTTTTACTCATGAAATCGGGGCGACCTGCGGCACCTCGTGCCGAGGTTGTCGATGTTTGGTAGCGCTGCTGGCCTGCGGACTCTTGATCCCGGCGGGATGCGCGCATGTGCCCCCGCAGCAGCAGCGGCTGGTTTCTAAACCCAACATGCGGTTCCAAAGAGCTGCGATGTTTAGCTCTGTGAACAGACTGCTCACGCAGTTTGAATCCAGTTCTGCGTCATCGGTGGGCGGCCAATCGAGCGGCGGCGCGTGTTCTTCATGCGGACCTAATTAAGGATTCAGGCATGCGGCGATTTGTGATGAAGCGTATTCTTGCAGTCATGATTTTTGTGCAGGCGTTTGGGTTGCCGGGAACGAGTGTGCTGTGCGCACGGGAGAATGCCCCGTTTTTCAGCCTCCCTCAAATGGAATCGGGGACGCAGGTCAGCCTTGATGATTTTCGGGGGCAAATTGTTGTGCTCGATTTTTTCAATGCCAACTGCGGGGACTGTGTACGCGTTTCTTGGGAACTTGAATCCGGTGTTCAAACCTATTATGCGGCCAGATCGGGTAATCCTCACGGGATTGCCGTGCAGGTCATAGCGGTCAACAGCGAGATTGCCGAGCAGGAGGACATGGAGGCGTTCCTGCTGAAGACCGAGCTGGGCATGGTGCTGGACGATCCTGAAGGCACTCTGCTGGAGCGCTATGGCGGCACCGGCTTGCCCTATCTGGTGGTCATTGACGCCACGGCTAAGGAACCCGGTGCCGCTGCCCCCCGGGTGGTACTTCGCCAAGCAAAATACGAGGGCTTGAAAAAACTGCGCGACACCATCGACGCGATCACCGGGCAGGCAGAACCGGTGTCAGCCAACCCCGAAACGCAGGTCGAAACCGCGCCGGATCCCGATCTCACCCTGCAGCCTCTTGTAGCGGAGCAGCAGGCTGTCCACGAAGCCACGCTGGATGTGGCGGCCATGATTGCCTCTGACGTTCACGTGACGGATGTGCTGGCGGAATACCGGCAAGAGCGTCCGTCCGCTGAGTTCAGCCTGGCGGTCTCTTATCGGCCGACCCGCATGGATTTCAAATCCGAACACCTCGGAATCAAGCGAAACAAACGACTGCAAGAGGACCACGTCGGCGTTCAGGGAAGCGTCAGTTCCGACCTGAACGAAAGCCTCACGTTGAAGCTGGACGGCGGCACCTACGACGGTTTTCAAACCTATCGCGCACTATGGATGGACGAATACAATCGTCTCAAGTTTGGCGATCTGAACGCAGCGGACGGCGACTTTGCAGCATATCGGGATGCCCATCCCTGGGGATACAATGCGTCCCCAAGCCTTCGCTGGGAGTACCTGCCCGACGCCGGCTTTGCGGATGCAGGGGTCTCCTACCAGTACGACAGCGTTTCGCCGGGTTATGTGGGGGGGGCGCCACTTGTCCGGCTGCGGGACACCTATGAAACGGTCGGTGCCCACCTGTCTTTTGAAAACGTACTGACACGACGCCTTCGTACGCTGGTGGAAGGCCGGATCGATGACACCACGGAACGGGAAAAGCGCGTGACCCTGCAAAGCGCGCTCAATTACGCGCTGGCTGAGGATTGGGTCGTGCGGCTGGCCGTCGGTTATGCGACGGAGGATCCTCATTTTTCCGCCAAATCTGCCAGTGCCGTGCTTGAGCGGGACTGGCGTGGCATCTGGTTCGTCAGCGTGTTCGGGCGTTACTACGAGGACACCAGTGAAATCGACAATGGCCTGGCCGTTGACGCTGCCGCGCCGCCGCTCAAAACCTATCAGGCCGGTCTCGGTGTGCGCCGACAGGGGAACCGGTCCGCCATCAAATTCGACATCGGCCCCTGCTTCAGCCGGTATAAGCTGCACCCGAAGCGGAACACCGATTTCGACCAGCTTTATAGAGACCGCGACTGGCTTTCCCTGCAGGCCGCATTTCAGCATCAGTTCTGAGAGCGCGGGTCTGAGGATTGTAAACCCGCTTGCAAGCCCCAGGCCCCGACCTTTACGGTTCTCATACCCCGCTCCGAGGTGTTACGATACCCCCGATGTTCTTGCTTGTCGCAGCCTCTTTGATCTGGAGCCTTTCGTTCGGCCTCATCGGCAACCTGCTGGCCAACCTGCCGCCGGCCTGGCTGGCCGCGGTCCGCCTGGCGATCGCCGCCCTGTTGTTCCTGCCGTTTGCAGCACGCGTGCCGGTGCGCACCGGCGTGGCGCTTGCGGCTGTCGGCGCACTACAGTTCGGCCTCATGTCGCTGGCGTACATGACGAGTTATCGCTACTTGAAATCGCACGAGGTGGCGCTCTTCACCGTGATGACGCCGGTCTATGTCGCTGTGACCGGCGACCTGATCGCTCGCCGCCTCCGTTTCACCAACTTGGCCGCCGCGCTGCTGGCGGTAGGCGGGGCCGGCGTGATTGTCTGGCGCGGCGTCTCCTCAGAAGCACCACTGATCGGTTTCCTTTTGGTCGAAGCCTCCAACCTTTGTTTCGCCCTGGGCCAGATCGCCTACCGCGAAGTGATGGCCCGCATGCCGCAGCCTCCGTCGGACCATCGTGCCTGCTTCTGGCTCTATCTGGGCGGTTTTGCGGCCCTGGTTCCGTTCGGCCTGCGTGACGCCCTGGTTGCGGCACCCACGCCCACGGTGCGCCAGGCAGCCGTTCTGCTCTATCTGGGCGTGGTGGTTTCGGGCGTGAGCTATCTCTTCTGGAACCGCGGCGCAAGGCGCGTGCCGGGCGGCGTGCTCGCCGTCATGAACAACCTCAAGATTCCGCTGGGGGTCGCGGTCTCGCTTTGTTTGTTCAAGGAAAAAGTCAGCATCTCCGGCCTGCTGGCCGGTTCGCTGCTGATCGCGGCGGCTCTCGTCACCGCGCTGCGACCTCATTGGACGACGCACCGCACACCTCGCGATACACCTGCTCCACTCGACTGACCATTTGCGTCAACGTGAATGCCGTAAGTGCAGCGCGCCCCCCTTCGGCCAATGTGCGCCGCAAGGCGGCATCTCGCAACAGAGTGAGCAACGCATCGCCCAGCGCCTCGGAGTCCTCGGGCGGCACGCACAGGCCGTTCTCGCCGTGCCGTACCAGATCCGTCACGCCGCCCACACCTGCCGCCACCACCGGCACGCCAGCCTGGAACGCCTCAAGCAGCACGTACGGGCATCCTTCCCACCGAGACGGCAGCACCGCGATATCCACCTCGCGCAACAGTCTGATCGCCTCCGATTGCGCATACGGCCCGGCAAACCTGACGTGGCGGGACAGAGGTTCCTGCCCGGCCCGCTCGCGCAGTTCTGCCGCCATCTCGCCGTCACCGTAAAACACAACCTGCACGTGCGGCAGATGAACGATCACCTCCTGCATCGCGTCCAGCAAAAGATCCGGTCCTTTCTGGCGTGTCAGGCGTCCCATGAAGCCGATCCGCAGGGAGGCGATGTCGCGGACGACGATCCCACCGGCATCGACGGGCGCTACACCGTTAGGGATTCGTGCCACCCGCTCGGGCGGATAGCCCAGCGCCAGCGCGGAGACCTCCTCTTCGCCGGACACCGCGATCACCGCTGCCGTCCCGCGACGCGCCAACCGCTCGACCCACCGATAAAATTCGCGACGGCGCGGCCCACACGCCATCAAAAACGGAAAGGCGTGAGGGGTATAGACGACCGGCACGCGGCAGAGGAAACCTGCCGACCGCGCCAGCACACCGGCTTTGGCGCTGTGCGCGTGAATCAAATCCGGACGAACCCGCCGCACGCAGCGGACCAGCCCGGCGAGCGCGGCAAGGTCGGCCCACGGCGACACGCCGCGCCGCATCGCCAGTTCGGTGACATCCAGACCGCGCACTCGCCAGGCCGCCAAATCGGACTGAAAGTCGGGATCGCGCCGGCACGCGACCGCCAACGCGCAGCGGAAGGCCGCCGGGTCGAGCGCCCCCACCAGATCGCGCAGGTGGCGGCGCGTGCCGCCCTCTGTCGCCTCCAGCACCTGTAGCACCGTTTTCACGTTTCTTCCCGCGCCTTCCTGAGCGCGGCCACCTTCAGTTCGGCACGACGTTGCCGCCAGTCCGGCAGGCAGCTCGCCACTTGAAAATAGAACGCTGCCGAGTGGTTGTGGTGAACCAGATGACACAGTTCGTGCACCGCCACGTATTCAACCAGCCGGTACGGCAGTCGCACCAGCTCGGCGTTCAACGTCACATGGCCGTCCACGGAACAGCTTCCCCAGCGTGACCGCATCGGGCGCACCGACAGCCGCAGCCCCAGCGGCCGGTCGGGCGCGCGCATCACGAGCGGTACGCGCACATGCCGCAGCCGCCAGCCATGCCGTGCCAGCACCTCGGCAAAACAGTGCGGCAAATCTTCGCGCGCCCGGCGCACAAACCACTCGTCGATCAGCCGTCTGACGCGTTCACCATCCGCATCGTGTGCCAACGCCACATGCAACACATCCGACTCCAGGCTGACCCGTTTCCAGACCGAATGCGTCACGCAAAGTCGGCATGCGCGACCGAGATAGTA
>JAGOBZ010000004.1 GCA_017999015.1 Kiritimatiellia bacterium | reverse complement strand
GAGTGGCTGCCTTTCCCGTTCACCATGAACTGGCAGATGACGCGCCCCGGAAAAGTGCGCTTCGAAAAGGGCGAGCCGTTCTGCTTCATCACGCTGGTGCAGGACACCAAGCTTGAAGAGGTGCAGCCCTCGCTGCGCCTGCTGGCCGACAATCCGGAGCTCAACGAGGAGTTCAAGGTCTGGGCCGAAAGCCGGGGCGACTTCAACAAGCGCCTGCAGAGCCGCGAGGCCGAAGCCATGAAGGAACGCTGGCAGCGCCATTACATGAAGGGCGAGAAGGTCGCGGGCGGGCAGGCGGAAACCCACCAGACCAAGCGGAAACTCAAGGAACCCAAGGCGCCGCCCAAGCCTTTGCCGGGGCTTGGAGGATAGCTGAGAGGCGCCCCTTGCGCCCGTCGCTGCTTTTGGCTTATAGACCCCCCTCCCGAGGCCCTTAGGGGTCTTTTTACCCAGTGAGCGGGCGTAGCTCAGGGGTAGAGCACGACCTTGCCAAGGTCGGGGTCGGGCGTTCGAATCGCCTCGCCCGCTCCAAAAACTCTCTAAAAACAGACGGTTAGCGACACTCCTCCGAGTGTGGCGAAGCCGTTTTTTGGTTTGGGGTGGGATTGGGGCACGCCCTCCGTCCGCTGCAGATTTTTTTCGATGCGAGCAGATCAGTGTCGATGCGTGTTGTGCCCTAATGCGCGTGCGTATTGGACGCTCTAATTGGTGCGCCGCATATCGTTCACTGACGTGTGACCGCTATGCGAATCCGGCATTGGCGGACGAGGCTGTCGGACTGAAATTGTCGCGTTTCGTGACCAGTCGGGACTTCGTCATAGACATCATGCCGTTCGCGAAGACAGGGAATGGACGGCGGCTTGACCGTTCCCCGTCGGCAAGTTGCCTGGTGGTTCATTGCGTTAGCGGAAACACCCCGAATCGACGAATTTTTGCTATACTGATGTACTAACCTGCGGCATTTATGGTATAGCCCGGTTGCAATAATTCATGGGAAAAGGGAATACCGGACTGTGCAGTATACGTCTTCCAGACCCCGCCTGCCTGCCGGACGTCAGCGTCTGGCCGAGTTGCTGCGCGCGGGCGGGGACGTCATTTCGCTCGATACTGCCGTTGGCGTTCTGAAGCTCGATCGCACGCGCGCCGCCAAGACGATGGCGCGGTGGGCCGAGCAGGGCTGGCTGCGTCGGGTAGGCCGGGGACGATATGTGCCCGCAACGCTTGGCACGCTCGAAAGCGGCCTCGTTCTCGATGACCCGTGGGTGCTCGCGCCCGCGCTGTTCGCGCCCTGCTATGTTGGCGGCCGCACCGCCGCAGAGCACTGGGATCTCACCGAACAGGTGTTCAACGACATTGTCGTCATGACGGCGCAGCCGTTCCGCGAGAAGGAGCAGCGCCGCCAAGGCGCGACCTTCACGCTAAAGGGTGTCGCCAAGGCAAAGCTCTTCGGCCTCAAGCCAGTCTGGCGCGGCCAGAGCAAGGTCGATGTCTCGGATGTCCACCGTACCCTCATCGACATGCTCGACGATCCGGCGCTCGGCGGCGGCATCCAACACGTCAGCGACTGCCTTGCGGCCTATCTGAAACGCGCCGATCGCGATGATGCGCTGTTGATCGGCTATGCCGACCACCTTGGCAATGGCGCCGTGTTCAAGCGCCTTGGCTTTCTCGCCGAAACCGATCCACGCGGTATGGCGCTGGTCGCTCCTTGCCGCGAGCGCCTCACCAAAGGCAACGCCAAGCTCGACCCGGCCCTGCCGTGTCCGCGGCTGATCTCGCGCTGGCGGCTCTTCGTACCGGCGCAATGGGCGAAGCGTGGTCCCCGATGATCGACCGCCGTGAAATCCTCGCCGAAGCTGAGCGCCTAACGCTGCTCCCGAACGTCGTCGAGAAGGACTATGTCCTCGGCTGGATGCTGGCCGGCATCTACGCCCATCCCGACATCAGCGGCAGCTGGGTGTTCAAGGGCGGCACCTGTCTCAAGAAATGCTGGTTCGAGACCTACCGGTTCTCGGAAGATCTCGACTTCACGCTCACCGACGCAGCGCACCTCGACGGGACCTTCCTCAAGCGCGTCTTCGGCGAAGTCGGGCAATGGATCTACGATCGCACCGGCATCGAAATCCCGGCCGACAAGCAAAATTTCGATATCTATCAGAATCCGCGCGGCACGATCTCCTGCGAGGGCAAAATCAGCTATCTCGGCCCGGTCTCACCGCGCAGCGGCGGCTGGCCGCGGATCAAGCTCGATCTCACCGCCGACGAGCGCCTCGTGCTGCCGCCGGTCGAGGTCGCCGTCTATCATCCGTACTCGGATGCGCCAGAGGGCGGCTTCACCGCGCGGGCCTACGCTTACGAAGAAGTCTTTGCAGAGAAGACGCGAGCGCTCGCCGAACGCACGCGGCCGCGCGATCTCTATGACGTCATCAACCTGTTCCGAAATGAGGAGGCGCGCCCAACGTCTACCGTCATGATCGATGTCTTGAAACAGAAATGCGAGCATAAGGGTATCGACCTGCCGACGCTCGTGGCGCTGGAGCCGCACAGGGAAACCCTCGCAGGCTCCTGGTCGAACATGTTGAAGCATCAGCTGCCCTCGCTGCCACCCTGGGAATCCTTCTGGGATGGTTTGCCGGAGTTCTTCGACTGGCTCGCTGGCGGTCAGGCGCCGGTCGTGCCGGCGGCGTATGTGGGCGGGCAGGGTGAAACTGTTTTGCGCGAGCGCGCGCTGCGCCTGCCGATCGCGCCCGCACGACAGGCGCATGTCGAGGTTATCCGCTTTGCCGCCGCCAACCGGCTCCTGGTCGAACTCGACTACCGCGACGTCGAGGGCCAACGCACCACACGCATCGTCGAGCCGTATTCGCTGCGCCAGACGCAGGCCGGCGACATCATCCTGCACACCCACGATATCGGGAAGAACGCCCACCGGGGCCTCCGTCTCGATCGCATTGAAGGCGCGCGCGTCACCAACCGCTCGTTCACGCCGCGCCATCAGATCGAACTGACGCCGACTGGTCCTGTCGCGGTTGCGCCATCGACGGCGCGCGCCCCGTCGACTGCAACGCGCTCGACCAGCGGCCTCTTCGGTACGGCGCGTCCCGCTCGCGCCCCGGTTCGTCGCTCGCCGGCGCGCCTTTCGGCGAGCGGCCCGACCTACGTGATCCAGTGCCCGATCTGCCAGAAGAAGTTCAACCGCAAGAGCTACGACACGAGGCTGAATGCCCACAAGAACGACTGGGGCGGTCAATGCTCGGGGCGAACAGGATATCTGGTCGATACGCGGTATTGATCCGTCACAGTTACCGGACGCCTTGCATCCGCTTCTGGATTGCTAGCGCCCCGCTCATGCGCAGCCGGAAATCCAGCATGGGACGGCTGACGCCGTAGAGAATCTGGGCCTGCGCCAGCAGGCCGTCCAGCACAATATGCTTTGCCGCTTCATTGGTGATGAGCAGAGCGCCGCCGAGAAAATTCGCTTCCGCTTCGATGCCGCTATCATGAATGCGCTCGCCGTCAGACGTCAGCGGCGGCGTGCATTCATGACCAAGGAAGCAGTGGGCGAGTTCGTGGCAAATGTTGCTGCGCTGGCGCCAGAGATGGTGAGAGCAGTTGTGCACGATGGCTGTCCGGCCGGCGCAGGGCACGGTTACAGCTGAAAAGCAGCTCTCATCGATGCCGCAATGCGATCCCGGCGGATCGCCCAGCTCCGCCAGACGCATGAGGTCGATATCGAAGGCGCGGCAGATCTCGGCCGGATCGATCGGGTCGATCGGCTGCAGCCCCATGCGCCGCCGAATGTCGACGGCAATGCGGTTCGCGCGCGCCTTGAATCCCCGCGGAAACCCCAATCACTTGCTCCGCAGCTTGTTGTAGGTGCTGACCACGATGTCCTCGATGAGCCTCGCGCTCTGCTTCGACAGCTTCGGGTCGGCGCGGAGCAGGGCGGTGATCTTGGCGATCGGCTCCGGTTCGCCTTTTCCTGCGCCTCTGATGAAACTCTCGGCCTTGAGGGCCGACCAGGCTAACAGCGCCGCAAGGCCGTTGACATCAGGGTTGGCTCCCTGACCGATCCGCGAGAGGGTCGATGCGTTCACGCCGGTCTCCTCGGCCACATCCTTCCAGGTCATCTGTCGACTGAGCCGGACCGCGTTGAGTGCGGCGTAGAAGGCTTCATTGTCGAAGTTTTCCGCCATGTTCCCCGTCCTTGCATAAATTAAACGAATTGCGATCTTGCAATTCCCGGATCAGTTTCATAACTACCAGCTGGTTGCGAAATCGCAATCGGCCAGCGCGATGCGCATATCATAGGTCAGTCATGAGCAACGATCACGACGAGAAGAAAGAGAAGACCGTCACCATCTACATCGATGGCACGGCCTACGAAGTCCCCAAGAAAGACGACATCTCCTACACGGAAGTCGTGACGCTGGCGGATCCGACATTTCCGCAGAATCCGCAGAACACCTACTCGGTGAACTACACCCACGGCCACGGCAACAAGCCCGAGGGCATCCTGGCGCCAGGAGCGAGCGTGAAGGTCAAGGAGGGGATGCGGTTCCGTGTTAACAAAACTGGCCAGTCATAACGCCGACATCCAGCGGCTAGTCGACAAGGGCTACGCGGTCCGTATCGACGGGCCGCACCTTGTCGTGCGCGACATCCCTTATCTCGACGCCAACCGGCAGCTGCAGCGCGGCGCCTTCGTCGCCAAACTCGTTCATATCGACAAGGTCCGCGTGCAGCAGGATGACCATCAGGTCTATTTCGCCGGCGGCGTGCCTTACGGGCTCGATGGCCAACCGATCCCGAACCTCGCTGGCGGGGCGACGACCATCGCGCTCAGAAAGACGGATGTCGTGGTGCAGCGCTCGTTCTCCAACAAACCGCCGAACGGCTTCCCGGACTTCTTCGCCAAGATCGAGCACTATGTGACGGTGATCTCGGGGCCGGCCATGGAGCTGCACGGCGCAACGCCCCTGACGAAACGGATCGACGCCGACGCGGTCGAAGGATCGGTCTTCAAATACCCGGACACTCTAACCAGCCGCGCCGAAATTGCCGACCTTGCCGCCCTCCTCGCCAACGACGTGGTCGCCGTGATCGGCCTCGGCGGCACAGGTGGCTATGTGCTCGACCTGCTCGTCAAAAGCCCGGTCAAGGCCATCAGGGGTTTCGACGGCGACGCCTACCACGTTCACAACGCCTATCGCTCGCCCGGCCAGCTTGACGACAGCGATCTCGGTCTGGGCAAAACCGAGGTGTTCGAGCGGCGCTATGAGTCGTTCCGCAAAGGCCTCTCGCTGCACCGAAAGTACATTGACCGCTCGTGCGCCGAAGACTTTTCCGGCGTCACTTTCTCTTTTGTCTGCGTCGACAAGGGCTCGGCGCGTGCCGAAATATTCGACTTGTTGATCAGCCTCAACATCCCCTTCATCGACGTCGGCATGGGGCTCGACCGCAAGCAGGGCGGCCTGTCAGGCCAGGTCCGCACGACCTACTACGCGCCGGAGACGGCGGCGGCGGTCCGGGACAAGCAACTTGCGCCACTGTCGGATGATGCGGACGACATCTATCGGAAAAACGTCCAGATCGCCGAACTCAACGCCCTCAACGCCTGCTATGCGGTGATACGATTCAAGCAGCTGCGCGGGTTTTACGCGGATGGAAGCGGGGCCTACAATCTGCTGACCGACATCGCCAATCTGAAGACGTTTTCAGAGACCGATCTATGAACGAGATTGTCCTGCAGCGCGTCGTCGCAATGCCGCGCGAGTTCGCGCCAGGAATCCTCTATGTCTCCGACGAGTTCGGTGTCGCTGGCCATCTGTGCGCCTGCGGGTGCGGGAGCAAGGTCGTCGTTCCGCTCGGCCCGGTGGAGTGGACGTTCACGGAACGGGGTGGAAGGCCATCGCTCCGCCCCTCGATCGGCAACTGGCAACTTCCTTGTCGATCGCACTATGTGATTCGCGATGGCCAAATCGTCTGGGCCGGGAACTGGACCGAAGCGCAGGTACTGTCGGGACGTCGAGCCGAAGAGAAGCGGAGACACGAATACTATGCCGCCCGCGACCGGCAACGCTCACTTTTGTCGCGTCTGTGGAGATGGATTGCCCGGCGCTTCGGCGGCTGATCGCTTTAGCGGTTCTCTTTGAGCTTGACTTAGTCCTGCGGCACGCTTTCTGACGTCAAGGCAATCGCCCCGCCAAGTTCTCAGAATCCTATTCGTCGCGTGACGATAATCGAGATCCGGGTGCCCGCTCCAACCCGTATTGTCGGCGGTATGGCAAGCCCCCGATCGACAACCCGATTGGTTACGCCGCCCGCACTACGCTGAACGCCGTCTGCAATCGCAGCGTCAACAGGATCGCGCGAGATTGCGCCTATCCCATTGTAGGTGAGTTGCGGCTCCTCCGTTGTCGCCACGCCTACATTGATCATCGTCCCGAGAGCTGCCGCGCCAAACACATCGCCCCAGTGATTATCGACCTCGCCCTTGATTCCAGCAGCGCCCGATGGATCGCTTCCTACTTCATCCAGCGCCACTTCATCGCCATTCGGCATGATCAACCGCGACCAGACAATGGCGACACGGCTCTGACCGTAGCGGCTTGACGATCTATACTCACCCATCATCCGTGAGCCCTGAGGAATAAGTGCAATTCGGCCGGTCGCACTATCGTAGATGGTTTGCGTCACCTGCGCGATGACTGGTCCAGGAGACTCCGAGTTCAGGTCTGTGACGAGACTTGCCGCAACGACAGCGCCGGGGAACAACATCCGACCGTGGCGGGCTGGACTTGCGGGTTGATCGCGATCTTGAGGCGCCATTGCCGTAACGGGAGAACGCTGCGGTGTTTGGTAAGCGGCTTGCTGCGTTGATGCTGTATCGGCCTTGCGCGGTGGCTCTCTTAGCGAGAAGAAAATCGCGGCACGATCCGCCGCGGCAGCTTCTGCGATTGCAGGATCAGGCGGCTCGGGCGGTGCGTAGGCGGCCGACGTGCTCCAGTCATTGCTGTAGGCCGGCATATCGCCCGGTGTTTGTGGTGGCTGCACGAACGCCGCGATGTCGCCGGGCAAGGGCGGGCCAAGTTGTGGAGGTCCCGCCTGATCGAATGGCGCTCGCGCCTTGGCCGCTTCAAGCGCTGCCGCCTGGGCGTAGTCGGCAGGGAGTGATTTGATGGCCCCCTGCGCCATCTCAGGGCGCGCTGGATCAGACATCATCGGCTTAGTAGTCGCGGGCTTTGTGGACTGATTGCTGGAGAACGCGCCTGACGCCAGTAACAACACGACCGCAACGCCGCCGCCGGCAGCGGTGAGGATAGCTGGCTTGTTGAGCCCACGTGCGCCCGGAGCCTTCACCCGAATTGAATCAAGCGATGGACGTTCAATGGATGGAGCTGGTCGCTGCGGAGGTGGTTCTTCGGCGCCAGTGTCAGGACGTGGCGGGAGACCATCAGCCATTGGGGCCTCCATTGACGTTCACAGCGGCGATCGGCGTCTGCCGGGTGATGACAACTCGTCTCTGCGTCCACCCAGATCCAAGACTCAGCTCCGCCTTTCTGAAAAGCCGATCGACGATGTAGTACTTGCCGCGAATGCGGTAGTTCACAGCTTCAAGACCTTCATCCCCGATCACCGACAGCGGCGGGGCCTCGATCAGGTTATCCGGCATCTCGATGTATACCTGTTTTCCGTCGTCGAACGCTGACAGCGGGCGCCAGTCCGGCTTGTCGCCATCGATGCGATAGCGAAGATTGAGCGTCTCTGGCGCGAAGACAGGCGCCGGCGGGGGTGTTGCTGCAGGCGGCGGAGGAGGAGGTGGCAGACTGCTTAGCTGCGTCATCTCCACCGGATAACGCCAGGCGACGGCCGCCATTGCCGCTCCGGACGTGCTCTTGAGTTCGACATGATAGACGCGCCGGTCAGTCATGATGACGAGATTGGTTGCGAGGTTGGCGGCGTTCGGTTTGACGAGGATGTGGGACTGGATGTTGCCCGCAATGCCGGACTGTGCGTCGCCAACGATCCATCGGGTTGTATCGCCCGCGGAGACGGACAGTAGCGTCTCGCCGGGCTCGAGCGCGATGTCGGTGATCCGCTGCGGCGAGGCTTGGACCGCGTAGAGGGCGCCCCGCTCGTAGGCGAATTCATGCAAGGCGCCGACGAGCGCCGCGTCGGCAGGGCCACGTGTTGCAGCCTCGTTGCTCGCGGAGATCGTGAGTGGCGCGGTTTGCGCCAGGGCAGGTGAGGTGAGCGTCAGGGCTGCAAGGCAGGCGGAGACAAAAAGAGGACGTATCATTGCTGGAGATCCCGTGACCAGTTGAAGGCGTGGACATAAAGACCGAGCGGGTTCTTCGCGAGCTGCTCGGGCGATGAAGAAGGCGCAATCACGATGCTGGCGACGCCTGAGTATCGCTCGACATCAATCAGCGTGCCGCTGGCGTAGGTGCTCTCGCGCCAGCGCAACTGAAAGCTGTCCGGGGAAGCGCGCACGACCGAGATCACCTCGACCGCAACCGTCCGCTTGCCGACCTTGGCGAATGGGTCGTCCTCCTTCGCCATGGCGTTCAGCACTTGCGCGCCGCCCTGCGTGGTCCAGTCATAGGCGCGGAGCCAGTTCTGGCGGACCACGATGGCGTCAGACGGCAACCCCCGGATCATCTCGATGAACCGCGCAAGATGCCAGGAGAGCTGGGCGTCGCTCGGCACGTAGGCCGACGTGGCGGGGCCTACGAGCCTCGCTTCGCCCGTTTCGTTTGCTTCAATCACGAACGGAACGGCCGCGGGACGCAGGGCCAGCACCACGACACCTGCCGCCATCGCGCCTGCAGTTAAGAGGCTTGCGAACGCTGCTGTCCGCCAGGTGCGGGCATGGGCAAGCGATGAACCCATGCGGCTGTCCCAGAGCTGCTGGGCCTGCCGGTAGGGCGTGTCTGGCTCGGGTGTCCGGCCAAGACGCGAGGATCGCCCCCGTCCAGACGAAGTTGCGGTGAACA
This sequence comes from Kiritimatiellia bacterium, assembly GCA_017999015.1. Classification (GTDB taxonomy): domain Bacteria; phylum Verrucomicrobiota; class Kiritimatiellia; order RFP12; family UBA1067; genus DUPH01. The sequence goes on along the minus strand of JAGOBZ010000004.1, from coordinate 16,606 downwards.
TGGGGTTTAGTCCCTCTGCTTGAGATTGGGGCCTTCGGACGCGCCGCCACCGTCTCCGGCGTTCAGCGTGTGGGCAGCAACAGCCAAGCCCCCACGGATCGCCTGAGTGCGCTTGAACCGGCTCGCCCACGCTGGCTGGCCAGATGTGGCGGATGATGGAGAAGCAGATGGTGACGTGAGCGGTGGCGTGATCGCACCGGCCGCGCCAGCAACAGCGCGTTGGCCTGCAGTTCCACGCGCTCGGAAGTGACCGGCGACGCGGCCTGCTGCTTGAGAGAGACCGCCAGCAGCCGAGGCGCCAAGTCCAACGGCAGCATTTAGCGGCGCAGCGATGGGACCGGAGAGGCCGGTGCGCATGGCGCCCAGCGCGGTTGCAGCGCGAAGACCCCCGGCGGCGGACGCTGAGCCGTTTGCTGCCGCGCGCGTTGCGCCAACTGTCGCGCCAGCAGCCGCACGCCCTGCCGTTAGCACCCCCATGCCGGCCGCGCCGACGCCGATGGCAGTTCCGGCAGCCGCGCCCGCCGAGAGCTGCGGGGCGCCCGAGACGAGGCCAGCCGCGATACGCGGACAGAAAATGGCAAGGCCCATCAGCGTAAGGGCGCCAAGCACGACCGCAAAGGCCTGTTCAATGGTCATGTCATCGGGAGAGAGGGCGGTGCGCAGTGTTGCGAACATGGTCGAGCCGATGCCGATCACCACCGCGATCACCAGCACCTTGATGCCCGACGAGATCACATTGCCCAGGACGCGTTCAGCGAGGAACGTCGTCTGCTTCCAGAACGCGAAGGGCACCAGCACAAAGCCCGCCAGCGTCGTGATCTTAAACTCGACAATCAGCACGAAGAGCTGGATCGAGAGGACGAAGAACGCCGCGATGACGATGATGCCGCCAAGACAGAGCAGGATCACCTCAGCAAGGTTGCCGAAGAACTCGAACGGACCCGGGGCAATCGTCCCGATATGGTCGAAGATCGGTTGCGAGGCTGCGAGACCCTCGGCGGCAACGAGGCCAGGCTTCAGGAGATCGGCAGGGGAAAATGTAGAAGCTGCAGCATTCAGGCCCAACGTTGCAAAGCTGTCGAACACGATGGTCGACAGCATGGCGAAGTTGCCGAAGATAAATGCGAACGCCCCGACATAGAGCGTCTTCTTGACAAGGCTCTGCAGGATGTCGTTCTGGCCCCAGGCCCAGAACAGCGCTGCCAGCGTGACATCGATCACGATGAGGATCGCCGCCAGCGACGTCACATCACCCGAGATCAGGCCGAACCCTGAATCGATGTAGGCGATGAAAGTCGCCAGAAACCCGTCTATGGCCGAGAAGTCGTTCATGGGGTGAGGCTCGTGGGCGGCATGGGTTGCGCGGCTCTGCTTGTGTCTGGATCTGGGTCAGGTCTCAGGTCTCAGGGCCAGGGCGGCGCTTCGGGATGCGCCGTGCGCGCGCCGCCGAAGAAGTGCGCATGCTGGGCGCGCGCCTGGGCGAACACCTCCAGCTCACGGGCGCGCTCCAGCGCTTCGGCGCGTGATTGCGCCACCAGCAACGCCTGCAGCCGCATGGCCTGCTGGGCCTGCAGGGACAGGATCTCGTTGGTGGCCTGCTGCGCCGACAGCGCGCCGGTTGCACTGGCGCTTGCATCAGCGAGTGCGCTCAAGATGCGCTGGTCATTCCTGAGTTGCTCGGTTGCCTGCGCCTGCAGGAGCAGGGAGGACTGCAGCGCGGAGCGCGCATTGTCCATCTGCTGGGCGGCCGAGCGCGCGCGGCTCGCGATATCCGTATTGCGATAATCGCCCGTATAGAGCGTCTCGAGCGCTGTCCGCGTCTCGTTTACCTTGAGCGCCAGCCCGCGCGCCGCATTGATGAGCTGGTCCAGTTGATCGAGCTGGCTCATGAGCTCTGGCGCAAAGGTGCGCCCGAGGTTGGTGAGGTTGCGCGCGTCATTCTCCAGCTGCCGGATCTGGTTGGTGATCTGCAGCACCTGGTTGCGGACCTGTTCCAGCGCCCGCGCCGCGCTGAGCGCGTTCTGGATCAGGTTGGTCGGGTCGAAGACTGCTAGCTGTGCCCGGGCGGCTTGCTGGACTGGAGACATGATGGCCAGTGAGGCCAGCATCAAGCGGAAGAGATGGGTCAGTGTGGGACGGTACATCAGACAGTCTCCAGTGTGCGGTGTGAGGAAGTGGCGGTGTTGCGTTCGGGCGCATCGATCGCATCGAGCACCCAGCCGAGCTGGCGGGCGCGCAGGAACCTGCGCCAAAACGGTGTTTGTGAGTGTTGCTGCTCGAGGCTTGCGATCGTGGCGCGGGCGCCCGGGTCGGAGGCCGTGCAGAACGCCAGCGCCACCGGACCAAGCGCCAGTTCGAACAGGCGGCGGCCCTTGGGGCTTGCATAGTAATAGTGACGCTTGCGCTGGGCGGTTGCGATCAGGTCGATCTCGGTCTCGTTGAGCCCGAACCGCTCATAGGCCTGCCGCTGCTGCGGCTCGAACGCGCGCTCATTTGGGAGGTAGATCCGGGTCGAGCAACTCTCGATCAGGGCCGGCGCAATGCTGCTGGTCGCAATGTCCGCGAGCGACTGGGTTGCAAACACCACCGCGACATTCTTCTTGCGCAGCGTCTTGAGCCATTCGCGGATGCGGGCGGCGAAGATCGGCGAATCCAGGAACAGCCACGCTTCATCGAGAATGAGCAGGGCCGGGCGGCCATCGAACTCACCTTCCAGCCTGTCGAACAGGTGGAGCAGGGCAGGCGCTGCAGCTTTCGGCCGCGCCATGATCTCTTCCATCTCGAACAGGACAAGGTCGGAGAGCGTGAGGCGGTCTTCGGCGCCATCGAACACGCCACCCATGGCGCCCTCCTGCGTATAGGCAAGTAGCGCGGCCTGTACGGCGGCGTTCTGGACCAGGAGCCGCAAGCCTGTGAGGTGCCGCTGCTCGGGCGGGGCAGACATCAGGCTGCCCAGCGCCGACCAGACCGGCTCCTTGACCTCCGGCGTGTTCGGCAGACCCTCCTGAGCGAGAAGAGTCATCACCCAGCTGAGGGCGTCAGCGCGGCCTTGCGGAATGTCGATACGGGCCAGCGGCTGGAAGGCGGCAACGCCATTGCCGCCGAGGTCGATCGCGGTCCCGCCCATCCCAAGGAGGGCGGCGCGCGCTGAGCCGCCCTTGTCGAACACGAAGACTTTGGAGCCGGCAAAACGACGCCACTGCAGGGCAAGGAATGAGAGCAGCACTGACTTGCCGGCGCCGGTCGGCCCCACAACCATGGTGTGGCCGACATCGCCGACATGAAGATCCAGCCGGAAGGGCGTTGAGCCATCCGTACGCGCAACGGCAAGGGCGGGTGCGTTGAGATGGCGGTTGCGGGCGTCGCCCGCCCACGCCGTCGACAGAGGCGCGACATGCGCGAGGTTGAGGGTCGAAACCATCGGGTGGCGCACATTGGCGTAGGCGTGGCCCGCAAGGCTGGAGAGCCAGGCCTCTACTGCGTTGAGACTTTCCGTGATGGTCACAAACCCGCGTGAGGCAATGATGCGCTCGGCGGTACGCAGTTTTTCGTCAGCTTCCTGAGGCGTCGCGCCCAGGACAACCAGCGTCGACGTCAGGAACCCGAACCCCACCAGTTCGGAGCCCAGTTCGGCCAGGGCTTCATCGACCTCTTCGGATTTTGCGATGGCGCCCGGATTGGCGAACGTCGCTGCCTCCTTGGTCAGCATCTCCTTGATCAGCGCACCCATCGACTTGTGCTTGGCGAACCAGAGCCGGCGCCATTTGACGAGCTCGCGCTCCGCCTCTTCGCGGCCAAGGCAGACGAACCGCGTCATCCAGCGCCAGGTCATGGCCGAGGCGCTGAGATCATCGAGCACGCCCGGATGCGTGAAGGGCGGGAACCCCTTGATCGTGAGAACGCGCAGATGCTTGCTACCAAGCATTGGCGCGGTGCCGCCCACCAGTGGGGCGTCGCAGAGGACACCGTCGAGGAAAGCCGCGCCGGCTGGCGCGCGCACATTTGTGGAGCGGGACGAGACCTGCCGTTTCAGGTAGGACAGCGTCTCGTCATCGTTGAGCCTGTGGAACTCGGCGACCACGCATTCGAACATGCCGAAAGCTTGGGCGACGCTGCGCTGAAAAGTGTCCAAAGCTTCGCGCGCGACGCGTCGGTCAAGCGCTGTCTTGTCGGCAAAGCGTGTCTGCTTGTCCCGTCTGCGAGGTGGGCTGGAGATGGCCTTTTTCTGGTCGATCTCGAAGAAGAAGGCCGACGCCTTAGCGTGTGCATCCGGCGGAGGCGTCCATTGTAAAGTCAGGTGATGAACCGTCTCGAACTGCGCGCCCGCCTGTTCGAACTGGGCGGCGCGCTCCGAGTCGATGAGGCGCGAGAGATCATCCTCGAACGCGCCATCAGGGTAGTCTGTGATCTCGCGACGATCGGCTTCAACATAGACTGCCCAGCCATGCCCCAGGCGCCGGAACACGTTGTTGGTGCGCGCCGTGAACGCGACCAGTTCTTCAGGTGTAGACGAGCGCACATCAGGCCCGCGGAACCGTGCTGTCGCCTGAAATGAACCGTCCTTGTTGAGGACAACGCCGGGAGCAATCAGCATGGCCCAAGGCAGATAGTCTTCAAGACGGTTTGGCGTGTGGGCGTAAGGAGCAAGCGAGAACATGTTCAAATCCGTTTGGGGGCAAATCCGTTTGAAGCGTCAGGTCTCAAGACGGTTGGGGAGGCGCATGGCGCGGCTCATCACTTCGACCGCATCAGGGTCACGCCGGGCGAGGATGACGCCGAGCACATGACCCGCGATGCCCAGAAGGACCCCGGGGAGGAGGGCCCCGGCAAAGGCGACGATGGCCGCCAGTGTGCCGTTGAGAATGGCGTAGGACCGGGGTGCGCCGCCCATGAGGAGGGGAGCGGTCAAAGCCTGCCGGACGGGCGCCACAAATCCTGGAACATCGCGGGGGTCGCGCATGCGAGCTTCTCTTTACGGGATCACTGCACCGCCACCGCCAACCAGCGGCAGGAAGAAGCTCGCTGCGGCGAATGCGATGGCGAGACCGAACAGGATCTGCAGCAGCTTCTTGAAGCCCTGGCCGACATCGCCGAACGCGAGCGTGAGACCGGTTGCAACGATGATCAGGATGGCGACGATCCGCGCGACCGGCCCTGTGATGGAATCCAGCACTGCCGTTAGCGGGCCTTCCCACGGCATGCCGCCGCCGGCGGTGGCTGCGTGTGCGGCCCCGCTGACGAGAACGGCGGTGGCGCCGAGGGTTGCTGCGCGCACCAATGCGCGCAGCGTCTTAGTCAGTCTCATGGTTCACTCCTGTTGGTAGAGACAAGCGCGTTTGCGCCTCGCGCCCCGGGCTGGGGTGCGATGGGGTCCGGCGCTTGAAGGGGCAGACCCTTGGGCGCGAGGATTTCCGGGATGCGGCGGCCGGCGGGTCCGCCGCGCTCCACAAAGACGATCAGATCGATGGCTTCCGCGATCAGCGCCCGGGGCGGTGTCTCGCAGACTTCCATGGTGAGTTGTTCCAGCCGGGACAGGGCCGCCTGTGCGGAGTTGGCGTGAAGCGTCGCGATGCCGCCCGGATGACCGGTATTCCACGCCTTGAGCAGGTCGAGGGCTTCGGGACCGCGGACCTCGCCAACCACAATGCGGTCAGGCCGGAGCCGGAGCGTGGATCGCACCAGATCCGACAGCGAGATTGACCCGGGCTGTGTGCGCAGCGCGACCACATCCTCTGCCGCGCACTGGAGCTCGCGTGTGTCTTCCAGAATGACCACACGCTCGCCAAGCTGGGCGATCTCATGGAGCAGGGCGTTGGCGAGCGTCGTCTTGCCCGAGCCCGTGCCGCCAGCGACCATAATATTGGCATGGTCACGTACGGCGGCGCGAAGGGTGGCGGCCTGCGTGGGCGTGATGACGCCGGAAGCCAGGTAATCATCTAATGTGAACACCCGGCCCGCAGGTTTCCGGATGGCAAAGCACGGCCCGCGCGAAACCGGCGGCAGGACGCCTTCGAACCTCTCCCCTCGGGGCGGAAGTTCAGCGGACACAATAGGAGTGTCGCGATTGACCTCGGCGCCGGTCAGTGTTGCGACAAGCCGAATGACCCGCTCGGTCTCTGAGGCTTCAAGCCGGTGCGGAGTCGCAATCCGCCCCTTACCCACCTGTTCAAGCCACAGTCGTCCATCCGGATTGGCAATGACCTCGATCGTGTCAGGCGCGTCCAGCATGGCGGCGATCGATGGTCCGAGCGCCGTCGTCAGCATGGCCAATCCACGCGAAGCATCCTGGCCGCGGGAGCCATCATGGCCACGCGACGCGTCGTGTTGAGGAGCAGCGTTGCTCATTCGGCAGCCGCCCCCATACTGGAGTTGGCCGTGGTAGGCGCGCTGATCGGACCAAACTGGTCGCGCAGGATGCTGCGGCCGGTCCGGAGCTTGGCAACCATCGCCGCGATGACATTGCGGAAGCGCTCCGATCCGCGCGCATTCACGTCCGCCTTGTCCATCTCGGGGATGTCGGGCGAGACGCTCATCACGAAGCGCGTCGTGTGCGCCGTCAGTTCGAACAGTGTCTCCTGACCATGCTCGATCAAGGCAAGCCGCGCCATGATCCGGTCGAGGCGCGCCATCAGCGCATGATGCTCGCCCTCCCGCCGCGTCGCATCGAAGAAGCGATGAACGGCGTCTTCCAGCACGTCAGACGAACTGCGATCCTGCTGGACGGCCAGACGCCGCATAGCAGCGACGAGATCCTGGTTGATATAGGCGGTTATCTTGGCTCGTGACATGACGATCAGACATCCGTGTCGAAATGGTCGGGATCGAGCGCGAAAGCCGTTCCCGCGAGAGTCGGGCCGGTGAACGCCGCACCTAGATCGTCGGACGGGTTTGCGGCTGACTGTGAGGCCGTGGCGTTCGTTTGCGCCGCTTCACCCGATACGGGGCTCGAGAAATCAAACGTGTTCTGGAGCGCCTGATGATTTTGGCCATGCGTCGGCGCGGATGTGCGCTTGGCTGCCGTCGGTTTAGGGCGAGGGGAGAGCGGCGTATCGGGCGCGAACAGATTCGACCAAGCTGTCGGCAGGCCGTTGGGGGAATGGCGGGGGGACGCAATAGGCGGCTTGAGGCGCGCCTGAAAGACGGGTTCCGAAAAGTAGCGCACTTTCTTGGCGCGTATGGGAGGCGCGCCGCCCGTCAGGATCAGCGCGTCCGCATGCGGGAGCTGCATAACTTCGCCCGGCGTCAGCAAGGGCCGCGGGACTTCCTGGCGCGAGACCATGGTATGTCCCAGCCACGGCGCCATGCGCGATCCGGCATAGTTCATCTGCGCACGGGTCTCAGTCGTAACGCCCAGCATGTCGGAGATGCGTCGGGCGGTACGTTCGTCGTTGCAGGCGAACGCGACGCGGACATGCGCGTTGTCGAGAATGGAGGAGTTCTCACCATAAGTCTGGACGAGCTGGTTCAGCGACTGCGCGACCAGACAGGCCTTGATCCTGTACCCGCGAATATAGGCGAGGGCGTGCTCAAAGAAGTCCAGTTTGCCCAGCTGGGGAAACTCATCCAGCATCAGGAGGACGCGCCGTCCGTCCGTGTTCTGCGATGCGATCTCGGTCAAGCGTTTCAGGATCTGGTTGATCATGAGGCGCAACAGCGCCTTCAACCGTGACATCTCTTCGGGCGGGACAACCAGATAGAGGGAGACGGGCCTCGGCCCTGTTATCAGCTCCTCGATTGAGAAGTCGGAGGCCTCGGTTGCGCGCGCCAGAACAGGATCGCGATAGAGTGAAAGGAAGCCCAGAGCGGTCGAGACAACGCCCGAGCGCTCTGCATCAGCCATGTCCAGGAGCTGGCGGGCGCCTGCGGCGACGACCGGATGTGCCGCGCCATCCTTGATTGGGCGACGCAACATCTCGTCGAAGAGATCGAGCACAGGGCGCGTCGGATCGGCCAGCAACTCGCCAACGCGTGCGAGGGATTTTCGCTTCTCGGCATAAAGCGTCCAGAGAATCGTCGCGACGAGCAGTTCGAAGGCGCGCAGCTGCCAGTGGCTGCGCTCGCGAAGCGCGCCTTCTGGATCGACCAGCATGTCAGCCAGGACCTGCGCATCACGGACCTCCGCCTCACCGCGACGGATCTGTGTGAGTGGGTTGTAGCGATGGGTGTCGGCTGTTGTTGGCGCAAAGCGGTAGACGGGGCCGAATGCCTTCCGGAGTCCGGAGGTCACACTCCAGTTCTCGCCCTTGAGATCGAGCGCGAGATAGGAATGCCGCCAGACCAGACCTGTCGGGAGCGATATACCAACGCTCTTACCTGTATTGGTCGGAGCGATCACGAGTACATGTTCGTCGCCGTCATGTCGGAGAAGTTGCCGATCAAGCGTGCCCAGAACGACGCCATCGCCATTGGTTAGCTGCAGCTTGCGGGCATCGCGCGCAGTGGCCCAGCGGGCGCTGCCATACGTGGCGGAGTCCTTGGCTTCCCGCGCACGCCAGAGTGAAAATCCGAAGGCAGTCGCGACGGAGAAAGCCACGCCGGCAAGGAAGAGCAGAGCGCCGGTCTCGAAGATAGATCGCGCATAGGCGTCATACGCATACCACCAGAGGAAGAATTTCCAGGGCGCATAGAGCGGATATCCGAAGAGGACGATATCGGGAGCGCCAAGCTGCGACTGGTAGCCGAGTGCATCCGCGGTCCATTGTGTCGTCACGACCAGGCTCGCGATGAACGCTGCGAGCACGCAGACGATCTGGCCCCAGTAGATCCTGCCAGCGCTCATGTTGGGAGCGCCCTAGAGAACTGGCCTGCACGACGCCGACTGCGCGATCGGTACTGTAGACGCGGCGCAGAGTTGCTCCGTGAAGCCCACGCGTTAGCGCAGTTACTGGATGCGGGAGACGCAAGGGAAGCGCTGTCAGCTACCGCGTTGCACCATGCGTCTGTTAACATCCGTATACGGACGCCGTGGCAAAACCCCTGTGTGGTCCGTGCCTTGCATGGATAACATCTTAACGGGGCTTGGGACGAATTCATCGCATCGCTCTGTCTGGTCGATGGACAAGGCTAGGACGCGGCGAGGTTGCTTCGCTTCCTCAAAGATTCACCAGGGGGTCGTCGAAAAATGACGAACGGGGGGAGATCGAAACTCGACTGGGATCGACTTAAGGTCTTTCAGGCCGTTGCCGAGACAGGCAGCATCAATGCGGCCGCGGGCCCGCTTGCGATGAGCTATAACAAAGTGTCGAAGGATCTCGAAGCCCTGGAGCGTACGCTCGGACACCAGTTGTTCGATCGTTCCAACCGGGGTCTTGAGCTGACCGCAGTCGGTGAGGACATTCTGCGCTCGGCGCGCAGCATGGCTGACACGGTGCAGGCAATTGTCGACCGTGCCGGCAAGCATAGCCCCGACGAACTCGTCATCTGTGCTCGTGAAGGCATCGCGACATACTGGCTAGCGCGCCGCCTCCCGGAATTGCTTCAGCTGCAGCCGGATGTGCGTGTGTTCCTCAAGGTTCTTCCGACCACGCCCAACCTCTCCGACGGCGATGGCGACATCGCCATCCAGTTCGAAAAGCCGCTGATGGCCAACGTCGTCGCCAGGCAATTGGGGTGGCTGCATTATGTCCCTTACGCAGCCCCTCAATACATTGCCCGGCACGGCGAGCCCAAGGCGATGTGCGATCTCCAGTCGCATCAGTGCCTGAGGCTCTCCGGCGCCGAATATCAGCCGGAGTGCTGGGAAGGGGCGGCAACTGCATGGGGCGCCATTCTGCCTAACACGATGGGAACGGATGCCGGAACGGTCCTGATGGAAGCTTGCGCCTCGGGTGCCGGTGTCGCTGCCCTGCCGAGTTACGTCTCGGAGTTTGACGATCGGCTGGCGCCGCTGACATCCATCAAGCCGCTTGCCAGTCTTCGCTTCTGGCTCGCTTACACCGAGCGTGTCCGCAACATGGAGGCGAGTGCGCCCGTGCTGCACTGGATCAGGTCATGCTTTGATCCGGCGCGGTACGCCTGTTTCCGGGAAATCTATGTACCGCCCAAACGCAAAAACAATGATCGGGCGCCACTGACGCTTGTACCCCAAGCTGACGTGGAGCTCAGCCGCAATGGCTACCAGAACGGGCACGCGCAATCTCCGGGCGATGAAGCCTGATGCGGCTATTGGCTGGCGCCAAGAAGCTCCGCTTGCCAACTCCGAAGCGAGTCGCGTTTGTCATCATAGCAGCAACAGCCGTCGCGATGCTTGCCATTCCAGTCAGCGCCACGTCGGCCCGCCTCGTGTGGAACGCGACGCTGAGCGCGCCATTGGGGCTTTACAGCATCGAGCAAGGGAGCTGGCACGTTGGCGATCGCGTAGCCGTTCTGCCGTCCGAGCTTCTTGCCGCAGACCTGGCGCACCGAGGTGTTCTGCCGCCCGGCAAGTTACTGATAAAGCGTATCGCTGCCGGGCAGGGGGACATAGTTTGCCGTGACGGTGTCGACGTTACCGTAAACGGGTCGGTGGTGGCCGTAGCCAGGGTTGTATCAGGTTCTGGAGAGAAGCTGCCAGCGTGGCTCGGTTGTCGGAACCTTGGGTCTTCGGATGTGATGCTTCTTGGGGACACGGCGGACTCCTACGATGGGCGATACTTTGGCGTGACGTCGGCACATGAGGTGCTCGGTCGCGTCAGCATGCTGGTGGCATTCTAGTATCGAGCGGGCGAGCCTGAGAGCTGTGCGCCGGGACCGCTCGCGCGTCGTCCCCTTTTGGCCTGCCGCGTCCGCTGTTCAAGGGACGCTGCGCTCTTCGCCCTTGAGCAGCGGCCTCTTGCGGCAGGCCCAGGAGCGGGGTCGCGCAAGCGGCCCCGGCGTCGCATGTCTGCTGCCGGGAATGCTCATAGGAGCTTACCCAATGACTGCCCAAACTCAGAACTTTCAGTATGTTCCACTCAACAACCTGGTCGTTTCTCCCCGGAATGTGCGGCGCAAGGATCGCAAAGCCGATATCGACGCACTTGCAGCCTCGATCTCATCACGTGGGCTTTTGCAGAACCTCTGCGTTGTCGCCCAGAAAGATCGATTTGAAGTCGATGCCGGAGGCCGGCGTCTGATGGCGCTGAAGAAGCTCGCCAAGGACGGTCTCATCGCCAAGGACTTTCCGGTTCCCTGCAACGTCGTCGCGCTGGAGGAGGGTCGAGAGGTCTCGCTGACCGAGAATGTTCATCGTGTCGCCATGGACGCGATGGATGAAGTAGATGCCTACGCAGCACTTGTCGCGGAGGGTGCGACCCGCGAGCAGATCGCGCAGCGTTTTGGCGTGACGCATCGGCATATCGATCAACGCCTTGCGCTTGCCGGCCTGTCTCCGAAGATCAAGGCGGCGTGGAAGCGCGGCGACGTGAGCTTGGAAGCTGCACGCGCCTTTTGTCTCGTTGAAGATCACGCGCAGCAGGAAGCGGTATTCCGCAGTCTCGGCAAACCGGTATCGCACGCAGGGTCCGTCCGCGCACGTCTAATGGAAGGACGCATGCGCGCCTCTGACCGACTCGCCAGTTTCGTGGGCCTTGAGGCCTATGAACGCGCCGGTGGTAGAGTCGTGCGCGACCTTTTCGACGCCGAAGCCGTCTATGTTGAAAATCCGGCACTGATGGCGGAACTGGCTGAAGAGAAGCTCGCAAGCGAACGGGATAGCTGGGTCGCGCAAGGCTGGGGATGGGTCGAGACAAGCCTTGGTCAGGGCCGTGCCGATGGCGGCTATGCTGCGATGCGCCTTCAGCCCGACTGCCGCGAATACACGGATGCAGAAGAGGCCGAACTGACCCGCCTGCGTCACGAACTGGATGCGCTCGACGCCGCACTGGATGAAGACAGCATCGAGGAGGATCCACGCTGGGAAGAACGGGATACGCTCGCCGCCTCAATCGAAACCCTGCGGCAGTCAGCCCGCGTCTGGAACGCGGATCTCATCGCACACGCTGGCGTGGTCATCGCGATCGCTCATGACGGTGAAGCCTATGCCACGCTGGGCGTTGTCCGGCAGCCTGACGAGAAGAAGCTCAAGGACATCCGCAAACGGTTGGAGAGGGCAGAGACCGGTGATGACGTTGTCGCTGACGACGAGGTAGTCGCATCTCCAGAGCCGGAGAACACTTGCGGACTCCCAAAGTCTGTGATCCGCGATTTGTCGACGGCACGTGCGCGCGCGATTCGTCTCCTGCTGGCGCGGGATCGGGAGACCGCTCTGGCCGTCACCGTTGCCGCGATGATCATGCGAACCGTGTTCCGAAGCGAATTGTCCGGCGTCAGTGTGTCGGCGAGCGCCGCGCATGTCGACGACCTGGAAGCGTTCGTTGAAACCCGCAGCGCAATTCTGGCGCATGTACCTGACGATGAGGACGAGGTGCTCGACTGGTGCCTCATGCAGCCTGCCGAAACCCTCGTGTCTGTTCTCGCGGTAATCGTCGCGGATGCGGTCGATCTCGTGCATGAGAGGGGCTCGCTGGCCGACAATCGTCGCCAGTTACTGGCCGATAGGCTCGCAGAAATCCTCGATCTGGACATGCGTCAGTTCTGGCAGGCGGACGCGTCGTACTGGACACGTCTGTCCAAGGTAGACCTGCTCGCGATCTTCGCCGAGGCGCCCGGATTGATCAGCCAATCGCAGCGATCGCAGGAAGCAACGCTGAAGGCTCATGGCAAGCTCAGGAAGGAGGAACTCGCCGCCAAGGTTAGCGAGGCGTTCGAAGGGGCAGGCTATCTGCCCGACATGCTGATTACGCCGGTTCGTGCTGGGAAGTTCGTATTGACGAGCTCGGGTGTTGCGGTCGCGGCTGAGTAGAGATCGCTTGGCTCAAAATCAGAAGGGGCTACCGGAAAGGCGGCGGCCCCTTTTTTGATCCCTTGGAGCGATTCAACCGCCAGCCCGCGACTGCGTCAGAGCTTGCGCTGTCTGCCGCAAGTGGAGGCATGCACGCATCGCGGGAGCGTGCGTTTTTGGTTGGGAGACTAGTAACATCGCACCAACGGGCGCACCAACGGGCGCGCCGACGAATGCCCCAGAGTGGGTATGGGTCCAGGAATTTCCGCAGCGGCACAGGTCGCGCGCTTCAAGGCTTGTAAACACCCGCGCCGTAAGGTCCTTGCAGAGGGCGGATCAGAACGACCCATACCCAAGTGGCGCGCGTTGATTCAAGGAAGGACATCGCAGATGGCGGTTCCACCGCGCATTCTGGTTGGGGACGCGGGCCGCCACACTCGCGCCATGATCTCCGAAGTGCTTCGGACTGCAGGTTTCCGCGACTTGATTCAAGCGGCGAGCCAGGCGGATCTCGTACAGCTGGTCGATCAGCACAGGCCGAAGATCATCGTAATGGCGGCTGATTTCCCGGGACTTTCGGGATTGACCTTTGCCAAGCAGATTAGGCACGGCTTTAATTTCGTGCCGCGGGAGACGTCCATCATTCTAACGACGGATGCTCCCACACGCTCGTTTCTGGAAGCATCCCGCACCGTCGGGGTGGATGAAGTTGTCGCGGTGCCGTTCACGATGCAGACGCTGATGGCGCGCATCCGGTCGGTTGTCGATCGTCCGCGTCCGTTTGTCGATTGTCCTACGTACGTTGGCCCATGTCGTAGGCGCGTGATGCTCCAGGACTACAAGGGGCCCCTGCGGCGCGCAGCGGATCCTGACGAGGCGCCTACTGCTGGGCCTCTCTGGAGTTCGGAGAGCAATCGATCGGCAGTCCGACTCTGCGTCCAGAAAATGAGCGAATATCGGAGCGCACTTCCGCCCGAGCCCTACAAGAAGCTGCGCGCCATCTACCTCTCGGTTATGAAACTCGAAACAAGAACCGACCAGGCAAGTGACGACGCACTAGGCGAGGCGGCAAAGTCCTTCGGCCGCTACTTGTCCGCAATTGGCGTGCGGGAGAGGCCAGACCTGACGCTGCTCAACGACCACATCGATTGTCTCCACACGTTGGCATTGGAGGCCGAGCTGGCTGCCGAACAAAAGCTGTCGCTGATCGCCGCCTTGAAGTCCGCAGTGCAAGGCAAAATTGCCGCCCCCGAGGTCAGCCCGGGCTAACTGCCCATTCAACGAAGGCGCCCGAATTCCTGCGAGGGTGGTTTCGGAGGAGCGGGCAGATCATCCTCGTCGGTGACGGTGCCGATTCGTCCAGAAGATGGGCGATCGCAGGAGTGCGACAGCGCCCTATGCCAAGTTGAGAGGGTCTACCTGTCTGTGTGGATCCGCGAGACCCGAGAGCATCAGGGGCGCGCCGAGGCTCTGGGCATGACAGCCAGGACCTTCGGTTGCTACCCGTCGACACTTGCCGAGAGGTAGGCGCAGGATTCGACAATTTTGAGGGACCCTATCGATGCTCTGCATGGCCCGCCCCTCGACCCATCGCTAGCGCCAGGCAACAGCTTTTATCTGGTCGCGGGACACCAATCATCTATAGGATCGCGGCAGTCGAGCGGCACGACGCCAATAAGATTTCGCCAGCTCGACCTTTGCAATCATCTACAGGAAGACGTCGTCATGCTCGGGTGAGGGGAGCGGTGCGGACCTCGGGGTTACGCTGCGAACCAGTCGGGCGACACGCGACAGGAGAATGGAGTCGCTAAACGGCTTGGTCAGATAGTCCTTCGCCCCAAGCGCAATGGCCTCCTTCACGTCAGCTGCATTGTGGCGCGCGGTCAGCATCAGAGTTGGAGGCGGCGTGACCCCGCGTTCCTTCCACCGGGCCAAGATCGAAAGCCCATCCAGTCCGGGCAAGTTGATGTCGAGGATCAGCGCGGCAGGCTTGACGAGGTTGCACTGCGACATCGCTTCGGGACCGTTGTCTGCCCAGCGTGTGTGAAAGCCGGCGAGTTCCAGGCGTGTCCGCACGAGCTCGCGGATGAGATCATCATCTTCAGCTACGAAAATGCTGAGGCGGTTAGCAGGCATGGGCAAGAATCTCCGTCGCATTGCTGATGGCGTGAATAAGGCGTGAGGGTTGAACAGGCTTGAAGACGACGCCTGCGAAACCGGCTGCGACGAGGGTGGCCGCCTCACCGGCGTCTGCGGCCGTATACGCGAGGGCGGGTGTTGTGTCGTTCGGTCCGCGGCTACGCCGAATAGATTTAAGCGTCTCGATTCCAGTCAGGCCCGGCATCATCATGTCGATCAGCATCACATCAAACGGCGTCCGCATGGAAAGTGTCAGCGCCTCAAATCCGTCCCGTGCCTCGGTGATCTCGCAACCGGCAAGCTTGAGGATCGTCATTGCGAGTTCCCGGTGTTGCGGATGATCGTCAGCCACGAGCACGCGGATCCCCGAAAGGCGGCCTGGCCGTTCGTCGAGCTCATTATTGCCCGAGGCGGCCACCGCTTCGGCATTGATCGTGCACCAGAAGCGGCTGCCGGCGCCAAGCTTGCTGTCAACGCCAATGCGGCCGCCCATGAGCTCGGTCAACTCCTTGCAGATGGCAAGACCAAGTCCCGTACCGCCATTTGTGCGTGCATTGCCGCCGTCCACCTGCGAAAAGCGCTGGAAGAGCAGACCCAGTCGGTCAGACGGTATTCCCGTGCCCGTATCTGTCACAGCGAAGCTCAGCTGGCCGGTGGTTGCGTCGTAAGCGACTGACAGCGCAACGTTTCCTGCAGCCGTGAACTTGATCGCATTGCCGGCAAGATTGAGCACGATCTGGCGGACCCGGTCCGGGTCGATTGCCAGCAGGACAGGCACGTCGGTGTGAATGTCGAGCAGTAGCGCGAGGTTTTTTGTTGTCGCCTGGGGTGACAGGAGGTCCAGCGTCATCCTGAAGAATTGACGCACGTCTGTAGCGACCGGGCTGATCGCGACCTGACCGGCTTCCAGCTTGGAGAAGTCGAGGATGTCGTTGACCGTACTCAGGAGCGCACGGCTGGCCACATCAAGATGCTTGAGGCACCTGGCCGAAAGCTCGGAATGGTTTGGTTGTTCGGCAAGGAGTTTGGTGAAGCCGAGAATGCTCGTGAGTGGTGTACGTAGCTCGTGACTCATGGTGGCGAGGAACTGCGCCTTGGCTTCGGCAGCCGCCTCTGCGGCCGTGTGCGCCTCGACCAGCTCCTCCTCGACGGCCTTGCGTGCGGAGATATTGCGGACCACATCGACAAACTCGATCGGCTTGTCGCCGTCCCAGACCAGCTTTGGTGCGACCTCAACCCAGACATGCGCGCCATCCTTGCGCATCATCCGGTAGGTGATCGGCTCAACGCGCGCCGCATGACCGAAATGAACCAGTTTTGTGTAGGCGCGACGGACATAGGGCCAGTCCTCGGGATGGATGAGGTCCGTGGTCTTGCGTCCGATCAGCTCGTCCGGCTCATAGCCGGTAAGCTCGCGGGCAGATGGTGAAACATAGAGAATCTCGCAGTCAAGACTGCTGCGGTTGATGAGGTCGATGCTGTTGTCTGCCAGCAGTCTGTAGAAGCGTTCGCGTTCGGCCGCGGCGCTCTCAAGCTCCCGGCGCGCTGTGATGTCGCGAATGACAGCGACGATCTCGAAGCCTCCCTTCTCCATCGGCATGGATCGGAAGCTCACTTCCACCCAGCGAAGCGCGCCATCCTTCCTGACGGCCCTGACCTCGATTGTGC
>JAGOBZ010000242.1 GCA_017999015.1 Kiritimatiellia bacterium | reverse complement strand
CTGATCGCGCCGCTGATCGCGAGTGTCCCGTTGGAGCCCAGGCACTGGCAGTCCGTCCCGAGAATCAGGGGGAGGGCGATCTCCGGCGTGTACCCGGAAAAGGTGGCGATGTCGCCTTCCAGCGTGATGGCGTTGCCGTTCAGCGTGTACGTGCCGCCGGAACCGGCTGGGAAGGACAGCCCGGCAAACGCGGTGCCCGCCGAGAGGTTGTTGGTAATGTCCTTGAACGCGCTGGCCCCGAAGACCAGCGTGTCGCCCGCGGCGGGCGTTCCCGTGTCCCAGTTGGCGGCGGTACTCCAGAGCGCATCGCCCCCGCCGCCCGTCCAGACACGCTCGGTGCCGGACGCGTCCGATACTGCCAATAGAAACGCCAGGCCCAGTGTTCGATGTGTAGGTTTTGTCATGCTGATTGTTCCTGTTACTCGGATTCGTTCGCCCAAACACGTATATCCAGCGTCACGAGGATAACACATCCTCCCGCATCAAGAAATGTCTGGAACGGGAATAAACATATCTGATAGTCCAAAAGAAAAAGGCGCACACTCGGCTCAATGGGATATGTTTATTGGGCTGCCAGACATTTACTTTGCCTGGCTAAAAGAGTAGCGTGAGGGCTTACGATGAGGTGGGACAGGGTCAGGCGCTTAAACGGGAGGAGATCGCTATGCGAAACAAGGAGCCGCTGATGAGAAAAATGCCGTTCGCCGTCTGTTGCGCGTGGGCCGTCTGCGCGGGCGCGGCCGAATACCATGTTTCCGTCAAGGGAAACGACACGCAGCCCGGAACGCCAGCCGCGCCGCTCCGCACGATCCAGCGCGCGGCCGAACTGGCCCGCCCCGGTGACATCGTCACGGTGCACGAAGGGATCTACCGGGAACGCGTCAACCCGCCCCGCGGGGGGACGTCCGACGCGGCGCGGATCACGTATCGGGCCGCGTCCGGGGAGAAGGTCGTGATCACCGGCTCGGAACCGGTCGGCGGGTGGACGCGCGTCACGAACGACACATGGCGGGCGACCGTGCCGAACACGCTCTTCGGCGCCTTCAACCCTTTCGGCGACGAGATCCGGGGCGACTGGTTTCTGCCCAAAGGTCGCACGCACCACACGGGCGCGGTCTACCTCAACGGCCACTGGCTGGCGGAAGCCGCAAGCCTTGAACAGGCGCTGGGCCCGGCCGGCCCGGAACCGCTCTGGTTCGGGCGGGTTGAGGCCGAAAACACCGTGATCCACGCGCAGTTCAAAGGGTGCGCCCCGAACCGCGAACAGGTCGAGATCAATGTGCGGCAAACGGTGTTCTATCCGGACCAACCGGGGCGCGGCTTCATCACCGTGCGCGGCTTCATCCTGCGCAACGCGGCCACGCCGTGGGCACCGCCGACCGCCGAGCAGGTGGGCCTGATCGGTACGCACTGGAGCAAAGGCTGGCTCATCGAAAGCAACGATGTCGCGTACTCGGTCTGCTCCGGCATCAGCCTCGGGAAATACGGCGACCGGCATGACAACACCGCGCAATCAGCGAAGGGCTATGTCGGCACCATCGAGCGCGCCCTCGCCCATGTCATTCCCTGGACCCGGGCGGAGATCGGCGGCCACACCGTGCGGGGCAACCGGATATCGCACTGCGAGCAGGCCGGCATCGTCGGCAGCCTGGGCTGCGCCTTCAGCACGGTCACCGGCAACGTCATCCACGACATCCACGTCCGCGAATGTTTTTCGGGCCACGAGATGGCCGGCATCAAGTTTCACGGGGCCATCGACTGCGCGATCAGCGGCAACCGCATCAACCGTACTTGCCGCGGCCTCTGGTTGGACTGGATGGCGCAAGGGGCGCGCGTGTCACGGAACGTGTTCTACGACAACCTCCGCGAGGATCTCTTCATGGAGGTGAATCACGGACCGTTTCTCGTCGACAACAACCTGTTGTTGTCATTCGCCAACCTGCTGGACGTGTCGCAAGGCGGCGCGTACGCGCACAATCTTTTTGCCGGGCAGATTGCCTGCAACGCCGACCTAGGCCGCGAGATGCCGTATCATCCGGCGCACGCGACCAGCATCGCGGGGCTGTTCAGCATCCGGGGCAGCGACAACCGGTTTTTCAACAACCTGTTTGCGGCGCCGGCGCAGCGTCCTGCGGACGGCCGGCTAGGAGGAGCATACGACGGATGCCGCGGCTACGGGCTGTACGTTTACGACCGCCGCGAGTATCCTTCGCTGACGGGCGGGAACGTCTATTACAACAACGCGCGGCCGTACACCAACGAGACCGGGCACGCGGTCGCCGCTGTCCGCGCGCGCGTGTCGGCCATCACGAAGGAAGAGGACGTGTCTCTCACGGTTAATCTGGCCCCGGCCACGCAGGGCGCGAAGACCGCGCCCGTGACCACCGCGCGGCTGGGCCTCGCCCGGGTTCCGCAGCTTCCTTATGTGAATCCCGACGGATCACCGCTGGCCGTGGACCGTGACTTCTTCGGCAGGCGCAGAGACGCCGCGCACCCGACGCCCGGACCGTTTGAGGGGCATGGTCCGGACGATCAAACGCTCAAAGTCTGGTGACAGGCGATTCTGCTGTCTGTATGATTTAAATCTGCATTCGGATAGCAGGGGGACGGATATGAAAAGACGCAAATTCCTTCAGACTGCGGCGTTCGCTGCGGCGTGGGCGGCGGGGCAGAGATGCTTGGGCTGGTCCCTCACCACCGAACCGGTCGGCGGCGCGGGCATTGACGCGGACAGCGGGCTGGCACGGGCCGAATTGGAAAAGATGTTCGACGCGATCGCGGCGGCACATGCCAAGGAGCCGTTCATCGTCACGCGGACAAAATGGCTGACGGCGCTGTTCGACCACGTGCGGCTCGCGGCGAACGCCGACGACGCCTTCGTGCATTGGTTTGCGGATTGCGACCTGCCGGGGCGGCGGTGTTGGCAGCGGCTGAAAGCGTTCTCCGAATCGGCGCCCGAACGGAAGCTGTGCGGCAAATGGACGACCGCGACAAACGGGGCCTGGCGGGCGCGCCTCGACACGAGCCATACCTGCCCGGACTGGGAATCGATCCTCGCGCTGGGGCCGAAGGGGCTGGCCGACCGCGCGCGGAAACGCCGCGAGACCGCCAAGACCGATGACGAACGCCTGTTTCTTGACTGCGTGACCGAGGTGTACGACGCCCTGTCGCGGCTCTGCGTCCGCTGGGCGGCGGTCGCGGAAATGAGAAGGATGCCCGCGTGCGCCGAAGCCTTGCGCGCGATCGCGGAGCGTCCGCCGCGCACCTTGCGCGAAGCGCTGCAGCTTTCGCTCGTCTACGACCGCGGCCAAGAGGCGGAGGGCGAGTGTGTGCGTTCTCAAGGGCTTTTCGACCGCCTTTACGTGAAGTTTTATCGCGACGACCTCGCTGCCGGACGAGAGACGCGCGCCTCGGCGAAGGCGCTGATCGCCGATTATTTCACGCGCCTCTACGCGCAGGGCCATCCGAACGGGAAGAACATCGGCTTCGGCGGCTATGACGCGGAGGGCGTCCCCGTCTGGAACGAACTCACCGAGCTCGGATTCGCGCTTCATGACGAACTGAACCGCCCGAATCCCAAGCTGACGTACCGCTTCGGAAAGAAGACGCCGCGCGAACAGCTTGAGAAGGTGACGCGGTGCCTCGCGAATGGACGGACCTCCATCGTCTTCGCGAATGAAGAAATCCTGAGCGAGATGTTCCGCCGCCGAGGAAAGTCCGCAGAGGACATCGTTCAGTACGTGCTGGTGGGCTGTTACGAGCCGGGCATCCAAGGGCGCGAGATCGTCGCTTCGATGGCGGCGGAAGTGAATCTCGCGAAACCGCTGGAGGCGGTTTTCAACAACGGCAAGGACTTCGCGGGCTTCCCGGTGGGACCGGCGTGCCCGTTGCCAGAGAACGCAGAGGCCTTCGAGCGCGAATACCTGCGCCAGCTTGACGCCATGATCGGGGCTGCCGTCGCGACAGCGCGCCTGTGCGAGCAGGCTTGGTACGAGCTCAATCCCTCGCCGTTCATGTCCGGCGCCTATCGGGACTGCATCGCGAAGGCAAAGGATTCCTCGCAGGGCGGGTGTAAATACAATCAGAGCGGCATCATGTGCGGCGGCATCGGCACGGTCGCGGATTCGCTCGCGGCGGTGCGCTACCTGGTTGATGAGGCCAAGCTTGTCACGATGGCGGAGTTCGGGGAGGTTCTTCGCGCGGACTGGAAGGATCGCGAGGGCCTCCGGCTGAGGGCCGTCCGCTCCGCGCCCAAGTGGGGCAACAACGACGACCGTGCCGATTTGCCCGCGAAACGCATCTTCGACGCCGTCGCCGCGCGCATCAACGCCGAGCCCAACGGACATGGCGGCACGTTCCAGGCGGGGTTCTGGTCCATCGATCTCGACAAGCCTTTCGGCGACTGCACGGCGGCGACGCCGGACGGCCGCAAAGCGAAGACGCCGATCTCGCGCAACAACAGCGCCACCGCAGGCTGCGGAAAGGAGGGGCCGACCGCGCTCCTCCTTTCCAACGCGACGCTTGATCTGGCGGAATCGCCGGACGGGCACATCGCGGACGTGATCCTGCCGGCGTCGCTGGCGAAGGCGTCGTTCGGCGCGTCCGGCATTGCCGCATTTCTCAGAAGTTACTTCGAGATGGGCGGACAGAGCATCCACCTGAACTGCTTCGATCCGTCCACGCTGCGCGACGCGATGGCGCATCCGGAGAACTATCCGGACCTACAGGTGCGCGTGTGCGGCTGGAACGTACGCTGGAACGATTTGTCCCGCCGCGAGCAGCTTCACTTCCTCGCGACTGCGGAAGCGCAGACCGGCCATTGACAGAAAGGCACACTCGATGAAGACGCCGCTCATGCTCGACACAACGCGAATGGCCATTCACGACGGCCCGGGCCTCCGTACCACCTTCTTCGTGAAGGGCTGCCCGCTCAAATGCCGGTGGTGCCATAATCCGGAGTCGATCAGCCCGGAACCCCAATGGGCGCGCTTCCCGGACAAATGCCAGCGCCATGAAACCTGCACGATGGATGAAGCCGCTTGCCCGACAGGCGCACTGAAACTCTACGGCAAAACCATGTCCATCCCCGACATCGTCGCAAAGGCGCGCGAAGACAGGGTGTTCTACGAACAGTCCGGCGGCGGCGTGACGCTTTCGGGCGGCGAGCCGCTGTTCTTCTGGGAGTGGGCGGTGGAACTTTTCCAAGCGTTCAAGGCCGAGGGGTTCCACACCTGCCTCGACACGTCACTTTACGCCCCGCCCGTCGCGGTCGAGAGGATGCTG
>JAGOBZ010000241.1 GCA_017999015.1 Kiritimatiellia bacterium | reverse complement strand
ATGCATAGCAGCACCCTCCCGTATCGCCCTCACGTCCCTGTCGTCGCCAGAAGTTTGACACGACATCCGCGCTGGGTGCAAGGTCAAAACGTCAGCCTTGATTAAAACGCCCCAACGTGAAGGCATTGCCAAGGTTATAAACAGGTGATAATAACTCTGTTGATAAGCCATAAATCATTCTTCTGCAACAGATTAAAGGTTATAATAAGTTGTTGATATCTTCCCCTTGTCGACAACCCCGATTTTACGGCATACTACACGGCGGTTGTTATCAACAGGATCCGATCAACAAGATGGCCAACCTTTCCATAGCTTATTGCCGACAGCTTGCACGGGCGCGACGCGCCAAGGGCCTCACCCAGAGTGCGTTGGCCGAGGCGGCGGGGTGCAAGCAGTCGGCCCTGAGCATGCTGGAAGCCGGACACGCCGCCAAGGTCTCGCAAGAAACGGTTGAAAAGATTGCCGTGCTTCTGGATGTCCCGCTGGAAACGTCGGCCGCCACAGCGCACGCTCTGCCCTCCGGTCCGAGCGCCGTGAACGCCCACGCGTATTGTCCGCATGCCGACTGTTTTTCCAACGTGCCGTACGTGGTGGACGGCGAGCTGCTCTTCTGGCCGCGGGCGCAGGCGGACAGCCATGCGGCGGCCGCGCACTGCGCGGTCTGCGGCGAGCTGCTGGAGCGCCGCTGCCCGCACTGCGGAGCCGCAGTAACGACGGCCGGCGCCTGTTGCCCGGCGTGCGGCGGCGCTCGGATCCCCAACACGCTGCCGCCCGAGACCGATTGCGAGTCTTGGGCCGCTCAGCGCCGCCGCGCGATCGCGGAATGGCGTTCGCTGATCCTCTAACCGGGTGGCGTCATGACAAAAAAACTGCTGATCGTTACCGATGGCAAGGCCGGGCATGAAAACCAGTCCAAAGCCTTTTGTACGGCGTTGGGTTACGACTACGACTGCGTGCGCGCGAATTACCCCACCCGCCTCCACAAAGCCCTCTCCTATCTGGTCGACCGACTGGGGCTGCTCCTCGATTTCCCCTTCGCCATTGAAAAAACCGACGGCTACTATGCCGCCGTGGTCTGTACCGGTTCGACCGCCTTCTACCCCGGCAAGATCGCCGCGCGACGCCGCGGCATCCCGGTTGCGGCGATCCTGTTCCCGAGCGGCTACAAAAAACTCAACTTCGACTGCATCCTGGCTCCGGTCTTCGACCGTCCGCCCGCATTCCCCAACATCATTCCGATCCCGGTCAACCTGACCTCCACCAGCGCCGCCTTTTACGAAACCGCCACTGCCGCGTTCCGTGAACGCCACATGCCTGCCCGCCCGGCAGTCGGTGTGATCATCGGCGGGCCCAACGCCGTCGCCACGCTCACCCCGGACGATCTCAAGCGTGATCTCGACCGCCTCTTCGCGTTGACCGAGGGGCGCGAGCGCTGGGTGACCACCTCGCGACGCACACCGCCGGAGATCGAAGCCCTGATCGCGGACTATCCCTTCGACTACACCCTTCTTTTCAGCCGCGACACCTTCAATCCGATTCCGGCCTTCGTCACGCTCTGCGAACGGCTCTTCGTCACCGCCGATTCGACCGGCATGATCAGCGAGGCCGTCACGCGCGGCACGGCAGCCGTCGAAGTGCTGATGACTCTCAAAAGCAGCACCTCCAAGTTCAGCCGATTCCTCCGCAACCTGGAGCAGGAAGGGGCGGTCCACCTCTTTGACGGCACGCTCGGCAGCGCAGCCCGCAAGATCGATCTGTCGCCGGCTTTCGAACGCGCACGCGCGATGCTTAAACTGTGATGAGGCCACCCTCAGACGCTTTACGCGAGAAACTCGCCGCCCTCCCCGACAAACCGGGGTGCTATCTGATGCGCGACCGCAAGGGCACGATCATTTACGTCGGCAAGGCCGTTTCTCTGCGCCGGCGTGTGCAGAGCTATTTCCGGCCTTCGACGCTGCGTGACGCCGCCCCCAAACTGCGTAGCATGCTCCATAGCGTGGCGGATCTCGAAACCGTCACCGTGCGCAACGAGGCCGAGGCGTTGCTGATGGAAAGCAACCTGATCAAACAGTACCGCCCGCGCTTCAACATTGTCTTGCGCGACGACAAACGCTACCTCGCGTTGCGCGCCGACCCGCTCGATCCCGTCCCGCGCCTGACCACCTGCCGTATCCTGCGGGATGACGGCGCGTTCTATTTCGGCCCCTTCCCCTCCGCCGCAGTCGTCCGCACGGTTCTCGACTTCACCGAGAAACGTTATGGCCTGCGCAAATGCACGCCGCTTCAGCCAGACGCCGAGACCTTCCGCCATTGCATCAACGACATCATCCGTTTCTGTTCCGCGCCCTGTATCGGCCGGACCTCCCCCGCAGAATACCGTGCCCGTTTTGACGATGCGTGCGCCTTCCTGCGCGGCGAGCGGCTCTCCGTGATCGAAGAGGTCAAGGCACGCATGCAGGAAGCGGCCGACGCGCATGATTTTGAAAAAGCCGCCGTCCTGCGCGACACGTGGATCGCCCTGCGCGAGATGGTCAAGCAACGCGTGCGCGTCAACGCCACCCCCGAGATGCACGCCGCGGAGGCGCGCGCCGGCATCCGCGACTTGCAACGGCAGATCGGCCTCCCTGCGACGCCCGCGCTGATCGAGGGCTTCGACATTTCCAATCTTTTCGGCACCCACTCGGTCGCCAGCATGGTTGCGGCGGTCGACGGCCAACCCGACCGCCGCCTCTACCGCCGTTTCCGTATCCGCACCGTTCAAGGCGCAGATGACCCGCGCTCCATCGCGGAGGTCATCGACCGCCGCTATGCCCGCGTGCGCGACGAAGGCAGGCCGCTGCCCGGCTTGATCCTGATTGACGGCGGCGTCACCCAGCTCCGCGCCGCGCGCGAAGCACTCGCCCGCCTCGGCCTCGGCCAGATACCCGCCGTCGGCCTCGCCAAAGAGATGGAGGAGATCGTGCTCGATGACGGCCGCCCGCCGCTCATGCTGCCCCGCGATTCAGACGCGCTGCACGTCCTCACCCGCTTACGCGATGAAGCGCACCGTTTCGCGATCGACTACCACCGCCGTCTGCGTAACCGCCTCATCCGCGAGTCCGCGCTCGATGAGATACCCGGCATCGGCCCCGCCAAAAAAGCCGCGCTGCTCAAACGCTTCGGCTCGGTCTACCGCCTCGCCCGCGCCGCCGTCGACGAGATCCAGGCCGTCCCCGGAATCGACCGTGTCATGGCCGATGCCATCCTCAGGGCCGTCAAAACGACGTCCATGCTTGACAAGTCACCCAAACAGGCGTAATAGGGTGCCGCAAATAGGGTGCCTTGTGCCGCGCTGTGACGCGGTGAGGGTTTGACGCCCGTTTTTGCTAGGAGTTTTGCTGTGTACGGTGTGCCTGAGCACGCGATGCAGTTGAGCTTGCGCCTGGAAGACCAGGAAGAGGAGCCTCCACAAGGAGCGCCGACTCTTTACACTTTATCCGTCCCGTCGCTGGACGGAAAACCGCGCCTGAACGCCCCGCCCGCAGCCCCGGCCCGCAGCCGCGGTCTCCGGATGACGCCGTCTTGCCGCGTGTTTCGCAACCGTTTCTTCCCCG
This sequence comes from Kiritimatiellia bacterium, assembly GCA_017999015.1. Classification (GTDB taxonomy): domain Bacteria; phylum Verrucomicrobiota; class Kiritimatiellia; order RFP12; family UBA1067; genus DUPH01. The sequence goes on along the minus strand of JAGOBZ010000241.1, from coordinate 1,691 downwards.
CCGCGACCGATGCCGAATGGAGTGACTGGCGCTGGCAGGTCCAGCACCGTGTCCATGACCTCGAGACGGTCCGCCGCATGATCCGCCTTACCGCCGAGGAGGAGAAGGCGCTCGAACTGGGCGGCAATATGCTGCCGATGGCCGTCACCCCGCACTACATGGGATTGATCGCGCCGGAGGACCCCGACCAGGCCTTGCGCCGCTCCATGATCCCCACGGTCTATGAGCTGCGGCGCTGTCCCGGCGAGGCTGACGATCCGCTCGGCGAGGAGCACCAGAGCCCGATCCCGGGTCTGGTCCACCGCTATCCGGACCGCGTGCTGCTGCTGGCGACCGACTTCTGCTCGGCCTACTGCCGCTATTGCACGCGCTCGCGCGTGGTCGGCCACGGCGCGATCACCCCCAACACGCGGCGCCTGCAGATGATCTTCGACTACATCCGCAGCCACCCGCATATCCGCGACGTGCTGATCTCCGGCGGCGACCCGCTGACCCTGAGCGATGAGCGACTGGAATTCATCCTCTCCAACCTCCGGGCGATCCCGCACGTCGAGATCCTCCGCATCGGCACCAAGGTTCCGGTCGTGCTGCCGCAACGCATCACCCAGCACCTCACCCGAATGCTCCGTAAATACCATCCGCTCTGGATGAGCCTGCATGTCACGCATCCCGACGAGTGCTGTCACGAAACAGCCCGTGCGTGCGGCATGCTGGCCGACGCCGGCATCCCGCTCGGCTCGCAGACCGTCCTGCTGCGCGGCATGAACGACGAGCCCGAGGTGATGCGCCGCCTGATGCACAGCCTGATGAAGATGCGGGTCAAGCCCTACTACATCTACCAGTGCGACCCGATCACCGGCTCGGAGCACTTTCGCACGCCGGTCGAGCGCGGCGTGGAAATCATCCGCAGCCTGCGCGGCCACACCAGCGGCTACGCCGTGCCGACTTATGTGATCGATGCCCCCGGCGGCGGCGGCAAGATCCCCGTCGCCCCCGACTACGTGGCGGGCAAGGATGCCGCCGGCAACCTCAGCCTCACCAACTACGAGGGCGGGAGTTACCGGTACCCGGACTACATCGCATGATACGCATCGGACTGACCTACGACCTCCGCTCGGACTACCTCGCCATGGGCCTCTCCATGGAGGAGACCGCCGAATTTGACAAAGAAGAAACCATCGCCGGCATCGAGGCGGCGCTGCGCGCGCTCGGCTACACGACCGACCGCATCGGCCACGCCAAGGCCCTGATCCGACGCCTCGAAGACGGCGACCGCTGGGATCTCGTTTTCAACATCTGCGAGGGACTGGCCGGCGTGGCGCGCGAGGCGCAGGTCCCCGCAATCCTCGACCTCTACGGCGTGCCGTACGTCTTCTCGGACCCGCTTGTGCTGGCCCTCACGCTGCACAAGGGCATGACCAAGCGCATCGTGCGCGACGCCGGCGTGCCGACCAGCGACTTCTGCGTGTATGAAGAGCCCGCCGACCTCGCGGCGCTGCATTTCGGGCCGCCGTTCTTTGTCAAGCCCGTGGCCGAAGGCACCGGCAAGGGCTGCACGGCGCGTTCGATCGTGCACGACCGCGACAGCCTGGCGGCCGTCTGCGACGACCTCGTCGCGCGCTTCCGCCAGCCCGCGCTGATCGAGCCCTACCTCGGCGGACGCGAGTTCACAGTCGGCATCACCGGCACCG
>JAGOBZ010000240.1 GCA_017999015.1 Kiritimatiellia bacterium | reverse complement strand
TCTCGAACTTCTCCATGTTGACGTAGACGTCCATGCCGGTGGAGGTGATCAGCATCAGGCTGAAGCGCAGCGAGTCGGCGCTGTAGGTCTCGATGATGTCGAGCGGGTCGATGGAATTGCCCAGGCTTTTGCTCATCTTGCGCCCCTTGTCGTCGCGCACCGTGCCGTGGAGATAAACCGTGCGGAAGGGCACCTCGCCCATGAACTTGCACCCGGCCATGATCATGCGCGCCACCCAGAAGAAGAGGATTTCGGGCGCCGTGGCGAGATCATGGGTCGGATAGTAAAACTTCAGATCGGGGTGATCCTTGGGCCAGCCGAAGGTGCTGAAGGGCCAGAGCCACGAGGAGAACCAGGTGTCGAGCACATCCTCGTCCTGCTTGATCTGATCTGCAGCGGCGCCACATTTAGGGCAGACGGCCGGTGCGGACCTGGCCGCCCATTCATGTCCGCAAGGCGTGCAGGTGTAGACCGGGATGCGATGGCCCCACCAGATCTGGCGCGAGATGCACCAGTCGCGGATGTTCTCCATCCACTCGAAATAGGTCTTCTCCCAACGCTGCGGCATGAAGACGACCTTGCCGGTTCGAACGGCCTCGATGGCCGGCGCGGCCAACGGCTTCATGCGCACGAACCACTGTTTGGAGAGACGCGGTTCGACCACGGTGTCGCAGCGATAGCAATGGCCGACCGCGTGCTGATGCGGATCGACCTTGACCAGCAGCCCCTGCGCCTCAAGGTCGGCGACCACCTGCTTGCGGCAGGCGAAGCGGTCCATGCCGGCGTACGGGCCGGCCTCTTCGTTCATGGTGCCGTCGCCGTTCATGACGTTCAGCACCGGCAGCGCGTGGCGCTGGGCCACCTGGAAATCGTTGGGGTCGTGCGCGGGCGTGATCTTCACGACGCCCGTACCGAAGGCGCGGTCCACATAATCGTCCGCAACCACCGGGATCTCGCGGTTCATGAGCGGCAGTGTCACGCTCTTGCCGATCAGCGCCTGATAGCGCTCGTCAGCCGGATTGACGGCCACGGCGGTGTCGCCCAGCATGGTTTCGGGACGCGTGGTCGCGACCACGATCTCGCCGCCGCCCGGGATCGGATAGCGGATGTGCCAGAGATGGCCGTGGGTATCCTGGTGCTCGCTCTCCTCGTCCGACAGCGCGGTATGGCAGCGCGGGCACCAGTTGACGATGTAGTTGCCGCGGTAGATGAGACCCTCGTCGTAGAGCCGGCAGAACACCTCGGACACCGCCTCGCTCAGCCCTTCGTCCATGGTAAAGCGTTCGCGCGACCAGTCGCAGCTCGCCCCGAGCTTGCGGAGCTGGCGCACGATCGTGCCGCCGTACTCCTTGCGCCACTCCCACACGCGCGCCAGAAACGCCTCGCGTCCGAGATCGCGCCGCGAGAGGCCCTCCTTGCGCAGCGCCTTTTCCACCACGTTCTGCGTGGCGATGCCCGCATGGTCGGTGCCCGGCATCCAGACCGTGTTGCGCCCCTGCATGCGGCGCCAGCGCACCAGCACATCCTGGATCGTGTTATTGAGCGCGTGCCCCATGTGCAGGATGCCGGTCACGTTCGGCGGGGGGATCACGACGCTGTAGGGTTCGCCGCCCTGTGCGGCTTCGGCGTGAAACCGGCCGCTCTGCTCCCACCACGCGTACCACTTGCTCTCGACAGACTTCGGATCGTAATGCTTATCCATGTGACACTCTCTACGCCCTTACGGGACATGACCTCTGCGTTTTTTAATGAGTCCTGAAAAATCGGGTGTTCATTTAACCAAAACCGGGGCGGCCTGACAAACCGGTTCCTGGTTTCAGGTTTCAGGTTCCAGGTTTCTGGTTCCAGGTTCCTGGTTTCAGGTTTCTGGTGAGAAAGACAGGGAACAGGATCATCCTTCGGAGTTGGGGGTTGGCTAGAAACGCGCAGGCGTTCGTCCCGGCGGCGGTCTCGGCGAGACCGCCCTACCGTCTGAAAGACCGCAAGAGTCGGGAGGAAGAGGGGGTCTCAACTTTCAACGTTCAACTTTCAACTCTCAACCCGAAACCCGAAACCAGGAACTCGGAACCAGAAACCCGAAACCCGAAACCAGGAACCCGCTTCTTGCGTTCGCCGTCTTGTCCGGCCAGTTCGTTTTTGCTACATTGGCTGCATCAAGGAGGAATCAGACCATGGCATCGATTAAAGGCACAAAAACAGAGAAAAATGTATTGACCGCATTTACGGGTGAGTCTGCGGCCCGTAACCGCTACACGTACTGGGCGGCCCAGGCCAAGAAAGACGGATTCGTGCAGATCGAGTCCATCTTCGAGGAAACCGCCAACCAGGAGAAGGAGCATGCCAAACGCCTCTTCAAGTTCCTGGAGGGCGGCGAGGTGCAGATCGAGATCGGCCTGCCGGCCGGCGTGATCGGCAAGACGATGGACAACCTGAACTCTGCGGCTGAGGGCGAGGAGTACGAGTGGCAGCACATGTACCCTGATTTTGCCAAGGTGGCGCGTGCGGAGGGCTTCGAGGAAATCGCGAAGACGATGGAGTCGATCGCTGTGGCCGAAAAGTTCCACGGCGAACGCTACCGCAAATTGGCGGCCAATATCCAGAAGGGCATCGTTTTTTTGCGCGAGGACCCGACGACCGTGTGGCGCTGCCGCAACTGCGGTTATATCCACGTCGGCAAGGAGGCGCTGGACGTCTGCCCGGCGTGCGCACATCCGAAAGCGCATTTTGAGTTGGTCCCCGGTAACTGGTAAAGGCATTCATGACACGAGCGTCACTCACACTGATCGGCGAAAGCATCAACGACTCGGTCCCCTCAACCCACGCCCTGTTCGAGGCCAACGACCTTGCAGCCATCACCGGCCTGGCGCGGTCGCAATCTGAACTCGGCGCGGATTATATTGATGTCAATGTCGGGCCGCGTCCAGCGGTCTTCATGGCCGAGCTCGTGCGCGCCGTGCAGACCGTGACACCCAAACCGCTCTCGATCGATTCGCCGGACTATGCCTTGGCCGCGGCTGGACTCGCCGCCTGCGATCCAGCCCGCGGCATTCCGATCCTGAACTCCATCTCCCCCTTGCGCTTAGAGATGTTTGATCTGCTGCAGGTTTGCCGCTTCCGCCCGATCCTGCTGGCTTCAGAAAACCTGCGTGACGGGACCGAAGCGCCCTGCCGAACCGCCGATGAAACCTACGCCGCAGCCCGTTTGCTGCTGGAGACGGCGCGCAGTCACGGTTGTTCAAACGACGACTGTATTATCGATCCCGGCATTGCACCCCTCGGCGCCGACACGGAAAACAACATCCACCGATTGATGGGAGCGCTGCGGCTGATCCGTGACGATCCCGCTTTTGCGGGCGTCCACCTGTCGGTCGGTCTCAGCAATTTCACCGTCATGCTGCCGCAGCGGCGTACCGACGGGACGCCGGTCAAGCTGCCGCTTGCCAACGCTTTTCTCACGCGCGCCATGCCGCTCGGGCTCGACACGATCATCGGCTCGGCCAAACTGGCCTACAGCACATTGCCCGAAGGCCACCCCGCGCTCCGGTGCTTCGACGACTGCCTGGCTCTCTCCGATTTCGACGTGTTGATGCGCGTGCAGGAGTTTTACTCCTAACTCCCCTCTCGCCCGCTCCGCGCGTGGATGGTACACTTCTTATCTGTCATGAGGAAAGCAGCGGACATGGAGCAGTTTATCGTCACAGGCGGGGCGGGGCTGATCGGCAGCAATCTGGTCGCGGCGCTGAACGCGCGGGGAATCGACGACATCTTGGTGGTGGACCATCTGAACCATCCTGAAAAGGAACGGAATCTGGCGGCGCTCGCCTACCGCCGTTACCTCGACCGCGACGCGTTCCGCGAGGCCCTGCGCGCCGGACGGCTCGCGCAGGCCCGGACGCTCTTCCATCTCGGCGCGTGCAGTTCGACCACCGAGACCGATCAGGCCTACCTGGATGACAACAACACCGGCACCACCCGCGAGCTGTGCGCGTGGTGCCTGGCCGGCGGCACGCGCTTCATCTACGCCTCGAGCGCCGCGACCTACGGCGACGGCGAACAGGGCTATTCGGATGACGACGCGGTCACGCCGCTCCTGCAGCCCTTGAACCTCTACGGCTGGTCGAAACAGAAGTTCGACCTGATCGCCCTGCGCGAAGGCTGGCTGGACCGCATCGCCGGGCTCAAATACTTCAATGTCTTCGGCCCGGGCGAGGCGCACAAAGGCGAGATGCGCTCCGTGATTCACAAGGCCTACCACCAGATCCGCGAGACCGGCGCATTCGCGCTGTTCCGCTCGCACCGGCCGGAGTATGCCGATGGCGGCCAGGTGCGCGATTTCGTGTATGTCAAAGACGCGGTTGCGGTCACGCTCTTCTTTCACGACCATCCGGAGGTCTCCGGCCTCTATAACTGCGGCACCGGCCAGGCCCGCTCCTGGCTTGACCTGCTGCGCGCGATCTACGCCGCGATGGAGCGCGAGCCGAGGATCGACTTCGTGGACATGCCGCCGCACCTGCGCGACAAATACCAGTACTTCACCGAGGCCGACACGCGCAAGCTGCGCGCGGCCGGTTGCGGACACGCCTTCCAGCCGCTGGAGCAGGCGGTGGCCGATTACGTGCGCCGGCATCTGGAAGCCCGCCCGTGAACCGTCCCCCGGACCATACGCCGCTGCCGGGCGGCTACCGCGAAATGTGGCGCATCGCCGCGCCTCTGATCCTCAGCATGGCGTCGTACACGATCATGCAGTTCTGCGACCGCGTGTTCCTGTCGCGCTACAGCAGCGTCTCCATCCAAGCGGCGCTGCCGGCCGGCATTCTGGCGCACACGCTGATCTGCTTTTTCCAGGCGCTGACCGGTTACGCGGGCACCTTCACCGCGCATTACCACGGGGCCAAAGAGTCCGCACAGTGCGTGCGCTCCACTGTGCAAGGGCTCTGGCTGGCGCTCGCCTCGTGGCCGTTGATTCTGGTGCTGATTCCGCTCGGGCTCTGGCTGATCACGCTGAGCGGTCACGCGCCGGCGGTGGTTGAGGCGGAGCGTGTCTACTTCCTGATCCTGATGGCGGGCGGCATCATGGTGCCGCTCAACTCGGCGATCGGCGGCTATTTCATGGGCATCGGCCGCACGACGGTCAACATGATCGCCAACACCCTCGGCTGCTCGCTGAACATCGCGCTCAACTACGCGATGATTTTCGGCCATTGGGGCTTCCCTGAAATGGGCATCGCGGGCGCGGCCTATGCGACGCTCGTGTCGGGCTTCGTCACCTGTCTGATCCAGCTTGCGCTGTTCTGGCG
>JAGOBZ010000239.1 GCA_017999015.1 Kiritimatiellia bacterium | reverse complement strand
TTAAGGCGGGCGTTCAGTCGTCGCCAAGTCTTGGCAGAAGCGCCGCGGCGGCGGCCGGTGGGGCAACAGCAAATGCCGCGGCAGACGAGTATCAAGCCAAGAAAGAAGGCGGCTACGCCGCTGGCGGCGTGGTGGGCGCCAAGACCTTTGAGTTCGAGGGTAAAGGCACTGGCACCAGCGACGACATCCCGGTGAAGGTCGCCGGCAACCACATCAACGTGTCCGACGGCGAGAAGGCCGTGGTGCTGCCGGCCAAGACCGCTCAGAACCCGCAGGCGCTGGACATGATCGAGGACGTGATCGAGCAGTCCAACGGCAAGCCGCCCAATCGTGGTCTGCGTAACGGCGGACAATACGTGAACGGCGAAGTGCCCGGACCGATGCCGCTACTCGATGACGAAGTGCGTGCCCGCTCGGCGGCGAATCTCGCTGCCCGCGGCCGCGCCCCCGGTCCAACAGTTACGCCGACCCCCGGTGGGGCAGTAATGAAACCCATGATCGCCCCTATGGAGATGCCCACTACGCCCGCCACCGCGACGGCGGAACAACCGGGGGTGTTGCGGCGCGGCATCAATTGGGCGGCGGGCAAGGCCGGCTTCGCTCCGGCGGCAGGGGCTACAGGCGCTGCCCCGGCCGCCACGGCCGCCCCGGCCGCGCCCCCCAGCGCGGCTTTCTCTGCCGGTAAACAACTAGCGTCTGCATATCGCGACCTACCGGTCAAACCATCTAACCCGATAATCGGCGCGATGGCCGTGGCGCCGGAGGCCCTGCTGAACGAGCGCAAGAATGCTTTCCTGAACGATCCGAATGTCGCGTGGACCGACAAAGCACGAATGACTGGTAAAGACGTCGTACGGTACGGGTTGAGCGCGGCAGGGGGCGTGCTTGGGATGCCAGTAGGCCAAGCCGCAATCCCTGTGCCGGGCGTCGGAGCGTTGGCGGGAGGGCTTGCAGGAGCCGCCATCGGTAACGCCGGCGGTGAATGGGTCGGCGACAAAATGCTCGGTGACCCGATGAAGGGGTATAAAGGAGAAGGTTGGAATCTCCCCAAAGGCGAGGCCGCCCCGCAGGGCGTGGCTTCCGACCCGCAGGCTCAGCCCGTGGGCCTACCGACTCCTGCGCAAGCATACCCGATGAGTGTTCCGGGCGGCCACGCCGCGCCGGAAGCGGCCACTGTCGCGCCCGGTACTCGCACGATCCGTACGGCCAACGGCGACGTCACCGCTACGCGCGACAAGCGCGGGCAGCTCGTAGTGACATCTGGCAATGCAGACGACCCGGACGCCGAGACCAAGCGCGCAACCGAAGCCACTCGCATGCGTGCGGACATGGCGCGGCAGGTCGACAACTTCGAAAAGATGCGAATTGACAGCGACCTTGCTTCGAACTCTACTGGCGATCGCCAGCGCGGCGCACTGCGCCAGAGCGTTCGTACCGCGAATCAACAGGCGGAGATTGAAAAGGCCAAGGCGGCGAACGAAGCAAGCTGGAAACAATCCGACCTCGACATCCGGAAGGAAGACCTGAGCCTGAAGCGCGGGGCAGCGCAACGCGAGCAGGAACAGAAGCGTTTCGATAACGAAGACAAGGCCAACGAGGGGGCAATAAAGCGCGACGAGGCGCTGACCAAACGTCTAGCTTCTCGTTTCGTGACGAAGGACGCCAAGGGCAACCAGACGCCGAACACCGAAGCCGCGGCCGACTTCCTCTCCCATGCCGACGCCACTGTCGCTGAGATGGAGAAGAAGACCCGTGGCACGCCGGAACACAGCCGCTGGTTCAATCGCAACACAGGAAAGCCGAAGGGCGCTGGCGACCTCGGTACTACCGACCTCGACATGCTCACGGGCCTGTACGACGTGAAGCGCCGCTTCCGGGATTCCGCCGGCTCGTTGCCCGGGTATGCCGACAAAGGCGACTCCCTCGATCTGATGGATTACGCGGGCACGATAAACGGAGAGCATGTCGAGTTCCCGCGACTCTCTGCCAAGCAAAAGCGTTCCATCCGCGCACAGAAGAAGGACTTCGACTTCGAGGACGGGCCGATTGGCGCGATGGACTTCACTACCTCGCACACCGGCACTCCGACCGATCGTTACACCCGTCACTTCACCCAAGGAAAATAATATGGCCGGTCTCAGCGGTAGCCTCTCGTACGCTCCTTCGTGGATGCCAGAAGACCCGCACGCCGGGGCGTGGCAACCGGAAGTTGCCCCGCAGGTTGCGCCGGTCTATACCGGCGGTTCGCAGGTCGCCCGCGGTTTCCGCAGCGCCCTCACCGGCGCGAAGTCGGCAGTGCAGAGCTACGGCGGGCAGCTGGCGGAGCTAGTCGGCGCGGAACAGGCGGCGCAAGAGATGAACCAAGCCGCCATCGAAAACGCGGCGCTGGCGGAACAGCAAGCACCGCGCGTGCGTACCGTGCGCCAAGTCATGGAAGGCGGCAACTACATCGACGACGGACTGGACTACGCCGCCGGCGTCGTCGGGCAGGCGGTGCCGTACCTTGCCCTTGGTACAGCAGGCGGCCTACTCGGGCGCGGAGCAGGTCTCGCTTCCGGCATGCGGGCAGGCATGACCGGCGAGGCGCTTGCCGCCCGGGCGGCAGCGAGTGGTACTGTTGGCGCAGGTGCAGCGTTCCACCCGGTCATGGCCGGCGACGTGGCGGCACAGCTGCGTGACGACCCTGCCGCTGCCCACATGGGCGTGGGCGAGCGGGCGCTGCGTGCAAACGCTGTTGGTGGCCTGCAATCCCTAGCCAACGCCGCCGCGCCGGCCCACATGGTCAACCGTGCATTCGTGCGCGCACCTATCGCCCCCGGGGCCATGGGCATCGCGCAGTCCGCCGGCCGCATCGGTATGGGCGCCGCCGAGACGGCGGGGATGAGCGGTCTCGGTGAAATGGCGGAAGACGTTATTGGTCAGACCCACCAGATGCAGTACAACCCGAACTACCGCTTCAACGCAGAGCAGACGGCGGAAGCCGGCGCAGCGGGCTTCATCGGTGCCGGCCCGACTTCCATCGGCCACGCGGCGGGTGTCGAGATGCTGGACACGGCGAATGCAGGCGCACGGCAGGTCGGCGACAACGCCTTGGGGCAGGCATACAAAATTGCAGAAGGTGCGCGACAGCTCGCGGGCGACGCCTACGACGCCCTGCCGCCGCAGGCGCAAGACGCCCTGAAGGCAGTCGCCGCTACCGGGCAACTGACGGCAGACGCTGCTGCCGCGCTGGCCCCGCACGTAGACAAGCTCGGCGGCGGGCTGGCCGACGCAGTGAAGGGGTTCTACGAGAACACGAAGAGCGACGTCGAGGACTACACAGCCATGGCCGACGCCGGCGTGCCGCCGCCCGCCGAGGATGTCGCAACCGACGTCGCGGTGAATGCGACAAGCGTCGCACGACAGGCCGGAAAAGAGGCTGTCGAGTTCGCCAAGGGAGTGGTCAACGACCCGGCAGTTGCCGACATCGCCGGCCCGGTCAAGAAGTACCTCGAAGGGGCGAAGAACAAACTCGACGGATTGAGCCGGGTCGCCGCGATCATGACCGATCCGTCCAAGTGGCTGAACGAGGACGAGAAGATGACGCCGGGGAAACTCGGGAACATCCGGGCGATGATGAACCGTCCCGCCGAGCAGGAGCGGTATGCCGAGGCGGTGCTCAATTTCCTCGACAGCACGCCAATGGAAGGGCAGAGCGCCGCAGAAGTCCGCTCCCTCGCGCAGCGCCTGAAGGCCGGTGAGAGCCTGACGGATAAAGAGGCCGTGCGGATGTACTCGCAGTTCCGCCTCGCAGCCAAGGCCCACCAGACCGCTGAAGACATGGCGCACGTCCTCAAGTTCGACGAGCGCCTTAAGGCTGGACAAGAGAAGCAGAAGACACCGACGCCGACGAAGTTCAGCCGGCAAAAGACGAAGTCCGCCGAAGACCAGTGGGCCAAGGACTTGGCCGACCAGCGGTCGGAGTCGTTCCGCAACCGCATTGGCGAGCACATCCGTGATATGTTCGGCTCTTCTGAGGTCGGTCGGGAACTGCTTTCTCGCGAGGGCGGTGCTCAGCGCGAAATCGACGGCATGATTGACTTCATGTCAAACGTCGCCGAAGGCAAGAACGGCTACGACACAAAGGCAGCCGTTCGCATGGCGACGAATATCGCCGGCCACTTCGGCGATGCTGGCAAGGCCGCCATCGACAACATCATCAAGACCGGCGATCTTGAGTTCGGCATGGACAGCAAGAAGTCCGAGCGCATCGCTGGTATGCGTGACTCGATCTCCGGCATGTATTCCGACGCCGGTGTCATCCGCGACAAACTGCTGAAGAACAAGGAAGCCAACCTCAAGGACTTGGTCGCCGACGTCGAAGGGGTGCAGGATGTCGACGCCAACCGCGAGAGCTACGAAAAGGCGATCCTCACCCTGCGCAAACGCGCGGCCAAGACAGCTGACCCGGAGGCGCGCTTCCAGCTCATGGAGCAAGCCGCCGACGCGGAGGACGCGCTCCGCGCCGACGGTCTCGACGGACTGAAAGCCAAGTGGGTAGGCGATGGCGTAGTCGACGCCAAGAAGTTCGACGCGTTGGTCGAGGCGGTATCGAAGTATTCCAAGAGCGGGGAGCGCCTAGCGCGGCCGGAGCGCCAGAAAGCGGGCCACGCGACCGAGGCGAACTACGCCGCGGAAGACCTCGACGACCCGGATGCCAATCGCGCAGCGGCCGAAGAGGCAGACAATGACGCGCGTCCGGGCAAGGACAAGTCGGAAGCCGAAGAAGTGGCTGACGCACGCAACGCCGAGCAAGGGGTGCAGGGCGAGAACGACCGCGCTGCGCCGATCTGGTTCGGCACCAACGCCTTCGACACTGGCGGCCACAAAGCGAACGCCATCGGCGCACCACTGACTCGGCACCCGTCCGGAGATCACGCCAAGGGCGACATCCACGGCAACCAGTACAACGACGCCATCGAGGCTGCCCACGCCAAGTATGGCCATCGCGTCACCCGTGCGCACGGGGTACGACCGCTGGCATGGGCCGAAGAAATGGCCGCGACAGAGGGCCAGAAATCCGACTACGAGTACCTCGACGACGCCATGAAGGCGCTGCTCAAGGAAGATCAGAAGCGGCTGAAGAACGACAAGCTGGACGAAGAAGACCGCAAGTGGATCGGTAACCGGGCTGCGTTGGCCGAGAGCCTGCTTGCGCAGCAGGAGCGTAAGGGCGGCATCAAGAAATTCCCGGCCGCCGGCCACTTCTTCGCCAACCGCATGAACCAGAACTACCGCTACTACCGCATGGAGCAGCACGACGCGTCGAACCTGTCGTACTC
>JAGOBZ010000238.1:2524-5328 GCA_017999015.1 Kiritimatiellia bacterium | reverse complement strand
GTTCGTAAGGCACTAACCATTTTCTCTGTGCCTCCGTGTCTCTGTGGTGAAATTGATTAAACCACAGAGACACGGAGGCACAGAGGTTTTTTTGATGCCCCACCCTTCCCCTTTGTGCGTGGTAAAAGAACTTGTTTTTTATTGCTGTTGTTGGTTAAGGCACTAAACGGGCGGTCCCACACACAGGGAGGGACGAGCGTCTGCTCGTCCAAGGGCAAGCAGACACTGTCCCCTCCCGTTGTTCCGAGGCTCAACTCAGGACGGGAGGGACGAGCGTCTGCTCGTCCAGCCGTTGAGCATGAAATAGAGGCGGCTGGGGGTACGGAAAAGGCTATCCTCACCAGCCGGTATACAGTAACCTGTTCACGGTTGATGTGACTCTGCGTATGAAGCGATTGTCCGCCGTGGCCGAGAGGCCGAGAACCTGTCCAATCACCAACAAGGAGCGCTCCATGTCCAAGAAAGTCCGTGACGCTTGGGGCAGCCGCATCGGTGTCGTTTTGGCCGCTGCCGGTTGTGCGGTCGGTCTCGGTAACTTCCTGCGCTTTCCCGGTGTGGCCGCCCGTAATGGCGGCGGCGCCTTCATGATCCCGTACTTCGTCGCCTTCCTGTTTCTCGCCCTGCCGCTCTGCTGGATGGAGTGGGCCATGGGGCGCTATGGCGGACGCTTCGGCCACGGCAGCGCGCCGGGCGTGTTCGATGCGGTCAGCAACCGGCGTCATCCTTGGCTTAAGTACTTTGGCGTGCTCGGCATCACCGGCGCGCTCGGCATCTTCTTCTACTACGTCTATATCGAGTCGTGGACGCTGGCCTACAGCGTGTTCGCCCTCACCGGTCGCTATGCCGAGATTGACACGCCGGATCGCATGGGCACCTTTCTCGGCAGTTACCTGAGCGGCAGCGGCGATTTTTTCCAGAGCCGGTTCACCGCCTACGGCTTCTTCTTAGTGACCTTTGCCGCCAACTTCTGGGTGGTCTACCACGGCATCAGCCGCGGCATCGAGCGTTTCTGCAAGTTCGCCATGCCGCTGCTCTTCCTCACGGCCGTCGTACTGATGGTGCGCGTCTTCACGCTGGGCACACCCGTGAACCCTGAGTGGACGCTCGACCGCGCCTTGGGCTTCCTGTGGAATCCGGACTTCACCGCGCTCAAGAGCGGCCGTGTCTGGCTCGAAGCCGCCGGCCAGGTCTTCTTCTCCACCTCGGTCGGCATCGGCGTGCTGCTGACCTACGCCACCTATCTGAAGGCGCAAGACGACGTTTTGCTGCCCGCGTCTTCCGCCTCCTTCCTGAATGAGTTCTGCGAAGTCGTGCTGGGCGGATCGATCGTTGTACCCGCCGCCTTTCTCTTCTTCGGCCCGCAGGGCACCGCGCAGGCGGTCGAGGGAGGCACTTTCGGACTCGCCTTCCGCACCACGCCGCTGATCTTCAACCACATGGCCGGCGGCGCCTGGATCGGCTTCGCCTGGTTCGCTCTGCTGTTCACCGCCGGCGTCACCAGCTCGGTCTCGATCCTGCAGCCTTCGATCGCCTTTCTCGAGGAGGAGTTCGGCTTCAACCGCAAGCGCTGCGTGACGGCCATCGGGCTTGTCTGTTTCGCCGTGGCCCACCTCGCGATTTTCGGTGACGGCGTCGTGGACGAGATGGACTTCTGGTTCAGCTCGTTCGGTCTGCCGATGTTCGGTCTCTTCGAGGCGCTGGTCTTCGTCTTCTGCTTCGGCCCGGAGCGCGGCTGGCGGGAGCTGCACGCCGGCTCGTCGTTGAGGCTGCCGGCCTTCTTCAAGCCGATCATCACCTTCGTGACACCGCTCTTCCTCTTCACGATCTTGGCTGGCTGGCTGGCCACCGACGGCTGGCAAACGATCATCATGAAAAAGCGGGTCGACGGGCACCTTGTGCCGCTCTACGCCGAGGCTCAGATCCCGTGGGTCATCGCCACGCGCCTGCTTTATCTCGCCTTGATCGCGCTCGCCTGCCTCTGCATCCGCCGCGCCTGGAAAAAACGTTCCGCGTCCGCCGAAACCTTTTAAAAATAGCCGCCCTTGTCGGTGATCTCTTTGACGGTCTCGCCGCTGGCGACCCAGCCGAAAATCTTTTTCTCGTTCTCGCGGATCTCCTCGGCGCGCAGCAGTACCTCGTAGGCGATGTCGCGCGGCACGCAGACCACGCCGTCGCAATCCGCAAAGATCACGTCGCCAGGCTTGACCACAACGTCACCGACCTTGATCGGGATCTGGTAGTGCGTGATCAGGCAGCGGCCGAGCGAGCCGTTGGGAATGCGGTACCTGTAGTAGACCGGGAAGGGTTTCTCAAGAATCTGCTTGGTGTCGCGGATGCCGCCATCGATGCAGGCGGCCTTGACGCCCTTGCCGTAGGCGGTCGCCGTCATGACGCCGCCCCAGAGCGTGGCCCGCTCGTCGTTCGAGGTGTCCCACACCACGAAGTGATTCTTGCCCATCTCGTCGAGCATCTGGCCGCGGAAAGTCATCTCGCCGGTGATCTTGACATTCGGTGCGCTCTTGACGGTGAAAGCGATGCCGGCCACCACGTCGCTGTCGCGCAGCGGCCGCAAGTGACCGGGCAGCGATTGGTCCAGCAGGGCAAACTCGCGCAGCACATCGCTGATCGCGCCGGTGTAGAGCTGCTCGTAACGGGCCAGCATCTCTTCAACCGGGACCGGGAAAACTTTATTCGAAATGCTCTCGCGCGCCGCGATCAGCCGCTCAAGCTTCATCATCTTCGCTTCTTTCTGAAGCATGCCCTCTTCTGTCTTCTCTTGCATAACACCTTCCTTCCAATGAACG
>JAGOBZ010000238.1:0-2424 GCA_017999015.1 Kiritimatiellia bacterium | reverse complement strand
GAAACCCTACGCGATGCCCATGCCGCCATCCACGCGGAGCGTCACTCCGGTGATGTAGCGTCCGGCCGTCGAACAGAGCAAGACCGCCGCGCCGGCCGCGTCCTCGGGCATCGCAAAATCTCGCAGGGGGATGCCGGCGCGCACCTTTTCGGCATAGACGGGATTGTTGAGCGCATCGGCGTTACGGTCGGTTGCGAAGACGCCGGGGCAGAGGTTGTTGACCGTGACGCCGTCAGCGCCGCACTGCTTGGCCAGATTGCGGACGAGATTTTCGAGTGCCGCCTTGCTGGCCGCATAAATCGGCATGTCCGGATGAGGCTTCATCTCCTGCACGCTGCCGACTGAGATCAGGCGTCCCCAACGCTGCTGTCGCATCGCGGGATAGGCGAGCTGGAACAACTGGTACGTCGCATGGAAGTTGACCTGCATCTGGAGCAACGCCTCGGATTCCGGCACCTCCAGCCAGGGACGGCGCACCTGGACCGAGGCGTTGGCGATCACGATGTCCGGCGCGCCGATCGCGGCCGACGTCGCCTCGAACAGCGCCCGGGCGCAGCCCGGTTCGCCGAGGTCGCCGGTCACCGCCGCGCTCGCCGGCGCAAAGGCGCGGGCATCGGCGAGCGACTGGTCAAGCGCGTCGCTCGCCCTCACGCCGTGGACGGCGACCGTCGCGCCGCATTCAGCCAGGGCGCGCGCGATGGCCCGCCCGATCCCGCGTGCCGAACCGGTGACCAATGCGCGGCGGCCCCCCAATGAAAAGGTCTCTTTGACGCTGTCCGTTTGCTTCATGTCTTTGATCCTTCGTAGTCTTTGTTGAAAAACAGGGTACACGCCGCCAGGATGATCGCGCCGCCCAGCACGTAGGAGACGGAGAGCGAGGCGAGGCCGAACGGCAGACCGAACCGCGATTTCAGATAACCCAGCACCGTCGGCGAGAACGAGCCGACCAGAAAGGCGAAGGAGAGCATCAGGCCGGTTGCGGTGGCGCGGTATTGCGGCTTGATCACGTCAAAAAGCGAGGCAAACAGATTGGAGTCATAGATGCCGCGAAAGAGTCCGAAGAGCCCGAGCATCGCGAAGCAGAACCACTCGGAGGTGCCGCGGGTCATCAGATAGATGAAGGGCGCGCCCAGCAGCAGCCCCAGGATGTTCGCCTCAAAGCGGATGGTCTTGCGCCGCGCGGCCAGGCGGTCGGTCAGACGGCCTCCCGCCATGACGCCGATGAACGCGCACACGAAATGGAAGAAAACGGCCGAAAAGCCGGCCTTCTCCGGCGTGAAGCCGAACTTCTCGATCAAGAACGTCGGCGTCCAGGTCTTGAAACCGACATCGACATAGACCATGCAGCCGAACGCCAACGCCAGCATCAGGGCCGAGCGCTTGCACAGGATGTGGCGCAGCGTCTCGCGCACCGTGATGCGCGCGGCAGCGCCCGCCGCTTTCTGGTTGGGCGTGTCGCGCAGGAAGATCAGCAAGACCAGCGACCAGAGAATGCCTGCCGCACCGAAAATCACAAACGGCGCGCGCCACTGCATGGAGAAGGTGCGCGAGAGATAGCCGGAGAAATAGCCGCTGAACATGATGCCGACATAGAGCGCGGTCTGATGGATCGAGAACGCGGTCGCGCGGCTCTTCTCATGAAACTGGCTCATGAGCGAGGTCGCCGGCGGGTAATAGAACGCCTCGCCCGCGCCGAACACGACCCCGTAGAAGAGGATCAGCGAGACGAGGCCGCCGCCGAAACCGGTCAGCAGGGTGCCGAAGCTGAACACCAAGACACTGAACAGCAGTTGCCACTTACGGCGCAGGCGGTCGCCCAGAAAACCGGCCAGCGGCACGCACAGCCCGTAACACGCGATGAAGACCGAGGCCACCATGCCGGCCTGCACATCGCTCAGCCCCAGTCCGCCCGCGTCGGCGGCCGCCTTGATCTGCGTCAGGACCGTGCTGTAAATCTGGCGGTTGCCCTGGTTCAGAAAAAACGCCACGCACAGCAGGCCGACCAACTGCCATTTGTACGATGGCGAAACCTGCCCGTTCTCCGCTGCGCGGTCCTGTCCCATGATTAACCTCCCGTGTTGACATCCTGCTGATATCCAAAGCAATGTATCAACCTTAGCGCAACGGAGAGGGGAAAACTAGGGGCTTTTGCGCAAAAAAAGTATCGTTTTCGCGCAGATGGGCGGTCTGGCTACAACCGCCAGGCATGCAACGGACATGGTGTTGAGGAGCAAGCAGACGCTTGCCCCTCCCGGTGCCCCGCAGAGGGGGAGGGACGAGCGTCTGCTCGTCCAGCCGCTATTGCTCCGGCAAGTATCATTTGTGACTGGCGGCATAGCTGACCTTGGTGTCCCCGAAATAGGCGATCACGCGTTTGGGTGACGATTCAATGAGTGTCATGTGGTCCGTGGTTTTCCGCTTGAG
>JAGOBZ010000236.1 GCA_017999015.1 Kiritimatiellia bacterium | reverse complement strand
GATTTAACTGATTCTACGGACGCTGGCTTAGGCACAGGTTGAGGATCCGGTTGCTTGTTGGCATTTGCGTCGGTCGCCGGCTTCTTCTTTACAGCACGCTTAGCCGCCGGTTTCAACAACCTCGCAAACTGCTTCTTCATTCGCTTCCGGTACGCCATGGCAACTTTAATGGCATTATCAACTCCAGGCCGGTAGCTCTCAATGTAAACTTGGGCCGGCGATCCTTCCGCAGGATCGCGAATACCCTTGTCCATGACATATTCCTGAACCGCTCCTAACAAACGATCCGCTTCAGGCGCTGCCATATCCGCCCAATCGACATCACATGTTGTTGTTGGCAAGAGGTTTGGCAGATAGGGTTCAAATTTAACACCGAAGTCCGCTAAGTCTGGGTGTTTGTTGAGCAGTATGCGCAGATTTTTGATCGTCCAGAGGTAGCATTGGTTGAGCTCGGTATCAGCGGCATGGCACGGTAGCCCTACCGCTGACTCCAATAATTTGTAATACGCTTGGGTGAAGAGCATCAGCAAATGCAGACCGCAATTCAGAAAGTCTTCATGTGCCATGTTCGGTGTCTTTTCATCGGAGGATGGTGGAACGTCTCCCTTTTCGCCTGTCTCCTGTCCCACATGCTTCTTCTCTGTCGCGGCCAGCTGTCGCAGCAGCTCCTCCCAATCGCGAGCGCGAAAAGCGAACTGCGCCCGTGTCATCAGATCCTTCGGTGGCGGCGGGTCGTACACGCCGGAATCGGGGTCATCGTACTGCCAAAGGCTGTCCGAAGCCTCCTCCAACAAAACGCGCTTCGCAACCGATAGAGACTTTGCCGCGACATTATGAAACGCTGCAACGCTATTTTCCTGTCCAAATACCTCTTTGAATAATTCGCAGAGCCCTTGGGCAATAGCTTCATCGGTCACTTTGTAGAAGACCGTAGAAGGGCTTTGGTCATGCCCCCCAGTGGGATCGAAGAACAAGTAGTAAGCCTGTTCATTCAAACCTTGTTGAAGTGCGCTCTCACTCATTTTGATTCAATTCATACTTTGCCCTTGCGTCCAAAACCGGACACAAATTAGGCA
The DNA here is from genome assembly GCA_017999015.1 of Kiritimatiellia bacterium. Taxonomy (GTDB): domain Bacteria; phylum Verrucomicrobiota; class Kiritimatiellia; order RFP12; family UBA1067; genus DUPH01. The sequence continues at coordinate 4,281 of JAGOBZ010000236.1, read as the reverse complement.
CTCCCATTTCAACGCTCCGCCGCGATTCAACCCTGCAAAAATACCACTCGCCCGATTCGGTGTAAAGCGCACGAAACGTAAAATCTCCTAAACCCGACCGATTATTGCCGCCGGTAATAATATTCCGCATGATCAAATTTTCCGGTGTTGTCCGCCTTCCGCCTGCGGTGAGCCCGCCGAACCGCCCCGTGGTGAGCTTGCCGAACTACCAAACCGCCTGCGGTGAGCCCGCCGAACCGCCCGCGTGTCGCTGGTCGCCCGTCGCTGATCCGTCTTCCGCTCTCTCCTGCCTGCCGCCAACTGCCCACTGCCTACTGTTCCCCGTCCTCCGCACCCCCGACTAATGCACTCTCGCACTTCCGCACTAACGCACTTCTCCCGGGCGCATCCCCGTTCCACTGACTTGGGTCACGCGGCTGATGCCGTCCACAGGTAGTCGAGTTCGCCGTTCCAGTACCTGACGACGATACGGAGGAGGGCGGCGAAGCCTTCCTTAGTCCAGAACTGGCCGGTCCGTTTGAGTCGGTTCTGGAACTGGGAGCAGAGGGACTCGACGGAGCCGCTGCCGATGGGCACCCCCATCCGGGCGTTGGCGGCGTAGTCCATGTGTTCGGCATGGTTCCTGAAGTAGGCGTTCTGTTCGCGGATGGCCTCCAGCACCGCCGGGTCGTCGGACGGCGGCTCGCGCAGCAGGTCGTCGAGCGTCTTGAACAGGCGCCCGGGCGATTTATGCTTGAGGTCGTGCAGGATTCTGCCGCACCAGGCCTGCGCCTTCGCGGCGTCGGCGCCGTGGAGCGCGGCTGCGAGGGCGTGGAGGTGCTGGCTGAGGTGGTAGAAGTCGAGCATGGCCTCCGAGCATTTCTCGAAGCGGTCCTCGTAGATGCGCCAGAGCCACACTCCGCCGTCCATGACGAAGAAGACGGCCTTCGCCCGCAGGAGCCCCATCCGCACCGCCTCCCGGTGCAGGAGGACGCCGAAGTCGTGGGGGGACGTGTCCGCCGGGACGGCCACGACGTGCTTTTCCATGAGGGCTTTGCGCTTCCCGCTGACGGCCAGCAGCGCGGAGAGCTTGAAGATCACGGCCGAGCGGATCTCGTGCCAGTGGACGCGGTCCGGGAGGTCGCGGTTCTTCTTGTCCAGCCCCCAGTTCTCTCCCCGGTGGCGGGCGTTCCAGCCGTCCGCCATGAAGACGAGCGTGTCCTCCGGCCCGGCGGCTCCGGCGCACGGCCCCTGCGGCGGGGCGGCCTCCGCCGCCGCGCCGAGGCGCACGACGGCCGATCGCACCGCGCCGTCGCTGGCGGCGAACCACGCCGCGGCGTCCGCGACGCGGGCCGCCTTCTCGTAGCTGCCCGTCTCGGCGGCGAGCACCGCCATGCGCCTTTCCATGTCCGGCGAGTAGCGCTGGTTCGGCCTGAGCCCGAGGTGGGCGAGGGCGGGGCACGTCCAGCGCCCGTCCGCTCCGACGCCCTCCCGGCAGCGCAGAACGACCGTCCCGAAGAACGTGGCGAGGCGGACGTCCCTGAACCGCTTCCGCCCGAGCGCCGCCACCGTGCCCGACGACGCCTCCCAAGCGCCCACAAGCCCTTGGACGCTTGACTCGTACCCCGCCCGCAGCTCTTCCCTCCGGCCCTCGAAAAACGCCCGCTCCGTCCCCGCCAGCGGGCTGACCCGCCCCGTCCCCGCGCCTTTTTTCACGATTTTCCCTCTTTTGTGTTGACATGGTAGCACTAACATGCTACCAGTATGCTCAAAAGGAGGCCTCATGTCAACGGAACTCGACAGGAAAGAGAATAAAGTGCGCGCCCTGCTCGCCGGGATGGCGAAGCTCGGCGCGATGCGCCCGGGGACGCTGACGGTGCAGTACCGCAACCCGGCCGAAAAGAAGACGCCGTTCAACCAGCTCAGCTACACGCACAAGGGCAGGAGCCGGTCGGAGTATGTGCGCCCGGAAAACCTCTCCGCCGTCAGGAGGGAGGTCGAGACTTTCAGGAAGTTCAGGATCCTCGTCGAGGAGGTCACAGAACTGTCTCTGGAGGCGTCACGGCTGCGCCATAAGCGGGAATGAAGGGAAGGACGTCCCCCGCGCCGGCCCGGAGGGGCCGACACGGGGGGCCAAGTCAGTGGAACGGGGATGCGCCCCTTCTCCCCACTTCTCCCTTTTTCCCCTCGCCCCGCCCGCGCCCGAAGTGCTAAACTTCAGCAATACCAAACTGAACCTGCGGCGGGCTTGGGGGCTTGCCTTTTTCCGGTCACGCCGCAACTTGGATTTTGACACTATGCCCACGCTCCAATGGTTGGATGACGGACAGGCCCGCAGGGCCGTTGAAAAGGTGCCGTACCGCATGCTCCGGCCCGACGACGCGCTCTCCTGCGGCGACCTCGCCGCAGAGAACATGCTCATCCAGGGCGACAACCTCGACGCCCTCAAGTCGCTCATGCCCTATGTCGCCGGCCGCGTCAAATGCGTCTTCATCGACCCGCCCTACAACACCGGCTCCGCCTTCGAACATTACGACGACAACATCGAGCATTCGACGTGGCTCTCCCTCATGTACCCGCGCCTCGAACTCCTCCGCGACCTCCTCGCCGAGGACGGCTCCGTCTGGGTCTCCATCGACGACAACGAGGCCCATTACCTCAAGGTCATCATGGATGAGGTGTTCGGACGGAAGAATTTTGTGGCAAATGTGGTTTGGCAAAAAAGAACTTCGCCAGACAATCGTTTACGTTTGGGAACAGCACAGGACAATGTGCTTGTGTTTGGAAAAAAAGAATTGATTCACGCGAAGTTCAATCAGCTTCCCGTAACGGATGCGCGTAAAGCAGATTTTAAAAACCCAGACAACGATCCTCGTGGGCCATGGGCTTCCACTGATTTTACAGGACAAACAGGTCACGCTACTGCCGAACAGTTTTTCACAATCGTTGCGCCAAGCGGGCAAAAGCATCCACCCCCGACTGGAAGATGTTGGGCTTTGAGTGAAAGAACTTTTGCAGAATTGCTCGCAGATAACCGGGTTTGGTTTGGCAGCAACGGGATGGCTCGGCCTCGTTTGAAAAGATTTCTGCACGAACTGGAAGGTCAGAACGCATGGACCTGGTGGCAGAATGCCGATGTTGGACACAATCAGGAGGCGAAGAAAGAAATCAATGTGCTTTTTGGGGCCGACAACCCTTTCGACACCCCAAAACCCGAGCGCCTGATACAGCGCATCCTGCAGATCGCGACCAACCCCGGCGACCTGGTGCTGGATTCGTTTCTGGGGTCGGGCACGACGGCGGCGGTCGCGCAAAAAATGGGGCGCCGGTGGATCGGCATTGAGATGGGCGCGCACGCGGAAACCCATTGCGCGCCGCGCCTGAAAAAAGTGGTCGAGGGCGAGCTGGGCGGGATTTCCAAGGCCGTCGGCTGGCAGGGCGGCGGCGGGTTCCGCTTCTTCCGGCTCGGCGAGGCCGTCTTCGACGCCTACGGCGCGATCAACCCGGAGGTGTCGTTCGAGGCGCTGGCCGCCCACGTCTGGTTCTCCGAGACCGGCACCCCCGCGCGCCGTGACCGGCGCAAGAGCCCGCTCTTGGGCGTCCACAACGGCACGGCCTATTATCTGCTCTACAACGGCATTCTGGGCGACAAGCGCACTGCGGGCGGCAACGTGCTGAACTCTGCCGTCTATGCGGGGCTGCCGCCCTTCGACGGCCCGAAGGTCATTTACGGCGAGTGGTGCCAGTGGGGAGCGGAGCGGCTCAAGCGCGAACGGGTGGCCTTCAAACAGACGCCGTATGACATCCGCGTGAGGTAGCAAAGCGCAAAGGAGGTTCTGTAATGGCGGTTCAATATCATCTCGACAAATTTCCTCCCCGCAGACTGGAATGGGAGCGCCTGATCCCTCTGATAGGCCCCGCAAATGCGGCCCTTGCCCGATACGACGGCACACTTTTGGCGATACCGAACGCCGCCGTGCTGCTTTCGCCGCTGATGACGCAGGAAGCGGTGCTCTCTTCCCGCATCGAGGGCACTCAGGCGACCATGGGCGAGGTCTTGGAATTCGAGGCCGCGGGCGAAAAAGCCAGTACGCTGAGCGAGCAGAAAAAGGGCGACATCGTTGAAGTCCTCAATTACCGGAAGGCGATGCGAAAAGCCCAGGAACTGCTGAAGACGCTGCCGCTTTGCCAGCGCGTGGTGTGCGACGCCCACCAGGTTCTTTTGGACGGTGTCCGCGGCCAGAACAAAGCCCCCGGCGCATACCGCAGGATTCCCAACTGGATCGGGCCTCAGGGGTGCCC
>JAGOBZ010000237.1 GCA_017999015.1 Kiritimatiellia bacterium | reverse complement strand
ACGCGGTTCATCTTCGCGAGTCGTGTTGGATCGACGGGAAATGTAAGCACGCATTCGTTGGTGGTTCCGGACGGGATCATACCGAGCGGCTCGCCGTTGAAGAGAACCGGGCACGCACCGTCGACACCCCGCACCTGCAGCGCGAGCGTCGCCGGTGCCGTGGCCTGGTAAGTTTGCGGGCGTCCGTTCTCCACCAGATAGCGGATCGAAAAACGGCTGACCGCCTCTCCTTGACGCGCCGTGAACGCCAGCGTGCGATCACCGTCAAAAGCCGGCCGCGTATCCAGCGTGCCGCGCCAACGTGACCACAGCTCGTCCCGCCCGGCTTGCGCCATCGCCACAGACTGACCGTCAAACATAGCGTTCAGTTCCACCGCGCGACCGAAGTCCAGCACGACCGCCTCGAACGCGACCTCGCCATGCTGCACGTCGGTGGCCAGCGGCGATATGATCGCGATCGGCGTGTCACCTTCGCGGCTGAAGTACGCCGTTCTCAGTGAATCTCCCTCTACCTGGACCACGCGGAACCCCTGCGGCGTGCCGTCGATGTTCGGTCCGCTCCACCACGCGCCACTCATCGCGCCGCTGTGATGCACCGGAATCTCGCCTAAGCGCGTGGTGAACGTTTGGTGCAAATGCCCGCAGAACGCGCCCAGCACGCGACGACCTTGCAGCAACGCCATCAACTGCTTGGCGTCGCGCAACGCGGGCAGCGACTGATGACAGAAAAGCAGGATCGGCCGATCGGCCGGCTGCCGCTTCAGGTCCGCCGCCAGCCAGGCGAGCTGATTGGTGCCCAGTCGTTCCTGATAAGGCAGCGACGTGCCATCCAAGGCCACGCAGTATACCCCGGCCCACGCCCACGAGTAGTAGGGCGGGCCGAACACGCGGCGGTAGAGTCCTTTGCCGTAGAAAGGATGTGACGTGTCGGGATTTGCCGTGTTGAAGGCCACGTGCTCATGGTTGCCCGGCAAATGGAAGAGCGGCAGCTCAAAGGCCGCAGCCGCTGCGAGATACCGGTCATACTGCGTCTGCGCCTTTTCGGGCGGCACCACGTCCACGCCTCCGACCAGATCGCCGGTGTTGATGGCAAAGGCAAAGGAATGCGGCAGCCTTGCGAGCTGTTTGGCAAAGGCGGACACGAGATCGGCTCGCCCGACATGCGTGTCCGTGATCTGCACAAACGTGAACGTTTCGGCTTGCGGTCGGGCAGCCAGACCGAAATCCAGCGGCACCCCGCTCCCGGCACGCCGCCAGAACGGTCCGGACGCCGCATGATCGCGCGGGACCGACATCCAGACGCACGCGTCCGGATCAGCCGTGTCCAGCCGGAAACGGCCTTGCGCGTCGGAGTCGACGACCTGCACGCCGTCACTTATCGCGACCCCGGCGACCCCGGGTTCAGCAGCATCGGGCACACCGTTGCCGTTCACATCAAAAAACACACGGCCCTCAGCGCCGTGCCCCAGACGGACGCAAAATAGCAGGACGGACAACAACCCCATGTTTCGCGCATGATTCGACATCAGCACACCTCCGGACTCTTGATACTGTGTGTCACGACTACTTTCCAATGCACCACAGATGTTTTTCGCCGCGCAGCAGCAGTCGGCCCCTGAGCAGCACAGGTGAAGCCACGAAGGCATCGTCGAGCGTCGCCTGGTTCAGCACGGCGAGGCCGTCGTCCTTCACGCGGCAGACATAGACATCGCCCTCTTCGCGGCACAGGTAGAGCGTGTCGCCCGCCAGCACCGGTGAGCTGTAGAAGACCCCTTTGCCCTTGGGCAGCAGGGCCGTCCACCGCTCGTTGCCGGTTTCTAAATCCAGACACCACATCTTGCCCTTGAAATTGACGAAGCAGGCCTTGCCGTCGAAGGCGAGCGGCGACGCGCCGTCTGTGCCCAGTCCGCGTTTCTCCCACAGACGCGCGGCGGCCGTGATATCGCCGCTGCCGCCAATCTTGATGCCCGCCACGAACTGCTCGCGCCCGTACGGGACGACGGCGATGCCTTGCGCCAGCGCCGGGGAAGCAATCACGCGCCAGACCGGCTTGTTCTCAGGATTGAAACCGCCGCACTGCCACAGCAGGTCGCCGGTCGCCGCATCGTGGCCGGTCAGGTGATCCGCCCCCCAGAGCACCAATTCGTCGCGCCCCTCGGCCCGGACCACAAGGGGCGTGGTGTAGCTCTGGCGCGTCTCCTCGCGCCCAGGATACTCGCGCACCTTTTTCCAAAGCTCGCGGCCGGTCGCCGGATCCAGTGCCACCACATAGGAATTCTCCTCTTGCATGACCGCCACGACCAGGCGACCGCCCGCCAAAACCGGACTGGTGCCGAGATCCCACCAGAGCGTGTCCTTGCCGTAGCGCTGCTGGAGGTTCGTCTGCCAGAGCACGGCGCCGGTGAAGTCGAGCGCCGCCAACGTTCCGCTCTTAAAGTAAACGTAAACGCGTGTGCCGTCGGTCACAGGCGACGGGTTGCTGCCGCTGCCGCGGCGATGGCGCCCGGGGCGCTGCCGGCCCAGTTCGGTTTGCCACATTTTCTTGCCGGTCGCCCACTCAAAACCGATGACACAGTCGAGGCCGTTGGTGCCCTCGCCGGCACCGGCGGTCAGCACGATACGCTCGCCCCAGACGACCGGCGTCGAACAGCCTTTGCCTGGCAGAGCGGATTTCCACAGCACACCCTGCGCAGCAGAAAAGGTCACCGGATACGCCCCCGGCGCCGCGATTCCCGTGCCCTCCGGACCGCGCCATTGCGGCCAATTCGACGTCTCCTCACCCAGGGCGGCCCACACAGCAACCGCCATACACGCACCACCGATGATTGGCCTCATGCCCCCTCCTCCCCATCACGATCCCCTCATATCGACGGACAGTAACAAACCGCATGCGGCGACGCAAGCCCAGCGACAACTCCGTAACTTCTTCTCCGTAACTTCTGCTTGCATCCTCCGCGCGTTCTCCTCACAATGGGCACACTAGCACTTGAAAAAGGGGGGGGATATGCGTGGTTGTTTTGTTGTGACGCTGGTGTGCGCTTGGCTGGCCGGATGGGGACGCGCTGCGGCACCGGCGGATCCGTCGCTGCTGCTCTGGATGCCGTTTGACGAGGGGCGCGGCACCTTTGCGGCCGACCGTTCGGACAACCTGCTGGAGGCCGATCTCTCGCAGCTCCGCTGGGCGACCGGCTCGTTCGGCACCGCCCTGCATTTCAGCGGCACCAACGCCTTCGCCGAGCTGCCGCCCGTGCCGGGACTCAACGGCGCCACGCAATTCACCCTCTCGGTCTGGGCCACGTGGGAAGATCCCGCGCCGCGCCGCTATCCGAACCTGCTGACCTCGCACACCTGGAGCCCGGGTGGCTTGATGCTGTTCGTCTCCGACACCGCCTGCTCGTTCCGGCTCGGCCGGCCCGGCGCGCGCGCCGGCGGCGCGGGACCGCAGTGGACCGAGACCGGCGCGCATCTGGTCGGCCCGCTGCCGCAACGCTCCTGGACGCACCTTTGCGTGACCTTTGCGCTGCCGCATCTTGTCACCTACGTGAACGGCAAGCCGGTCAGCCGCACGACCTGGCCCTATCCGGTCGAGGCCGACGCGCTGCGCCTGGGCGGCTGGCTCGGGGCGGTTTCTCACCACGGCCTGCTCGATGATCTGCGCATCTATGGGCGCGCGCTCTCCGACGGGGAGGTGGCGGCGCTCGCCTCGCCGGCGGGCCGCGCCAGCGCCGCGTATGCGCTGGTGGACGAAGTCGCAGCCGCCGAGCCGCCTGCGGCCCGCTTCCGCACCCGACACGCCGAACTGGCTATCGATGCCGCCGGACAGGCCGTCTCTTTGCGCAGCCGGGCGTCGGGCCGCGAACTGCTCGCGCGCCCCGCCCCGCTGGTGAGCGCGCGCCTTGCGGACGGCCGCCGGCTGGTGGCGCGGCGTGTCGCCGCACGGGGCAACCGGCTCACCTTCTCCTTCCCGCGCGGCCAGGGCGACGCCGAGCTGGAGGTCGATGCCCGCCGCGATTTCCTGACCTTCACGGTGCGCGCGCTGACGCTCTCGAATGCGGTCGCGCTGACCTTCTGCGAGCTGCCGGCCGCGACAGCCGTCTATCGCGGCGGCATGGCCAACATGCTCTCGGACGACACCGACGCCGTCTGCCTGCGCGGCTACGAGCTGCCGGTCGAGACCGAGATCCGGGGCGACGCGCTGCAGGTCTCCACCACCGCGAAGCACGGGCTCACCGGCTGGCGCGCCGGACTCGCCGCCGGCCCCAAGGAGCGGATGCCGGCGATGCTGCGCGCGATGGCGGTGCACGCGGGCGTGCCGTTCTCGCGCAGCGGCGGACCTTGGGCGCTGGAGGCCGAGTCCGTGCGCGGCTCTTATCTCTTTGCCGACCTCGCGCATGCCGCGACCGACGACTGGATCGAGATCGCGCGTCGCGGAGGCTTCTCGACGATCCACCTGCACGGCTGGTGGCAGACGCTCGGCCACTATGCGGTGCGCACCAACTACTTCCCGCGCGGCCTGCCTGACATGCAGGACGCGGCCGCCCGCATCCATGACGCCGGACTGCGGGTCGGCATTCATACCCTGACCGCGTGCATCGACCCGCGCGACCCGTGGATCACGCCGGAGGCAAGCCCGCATCTGATCCCGTTTGACAGCTACACGCTGGCCCGCGCGCTCTCGCCGACCGATACCGTGCTGTACGTCAACGAGCCGCCCTCGACGCGCCACGACACGGTCTTCACCTACTCCGGCAACGGCAACGCGATCCGCATCGGCGGCGAGATCATCCAGTATGCCGAACTCTCGCGCGAACCGCCGTACGCCTTCAGGGCCTGCACGCGCGGGGCCTTCAAGACACGGCCTGCCGCCCATGCCGCAGGCGCGCAGGCCGACTACCTGCAGCAGCGCTACATCTCCTTCTACCCGCAGCCCGACTCGCCGCTGGCGGACGAGCTCTCGGCGTGTATCGCGCGCGTGTTCAACGCCTGCAAGCTGGACCAGCTCTACTTTGACGGCTCCGAAGGCATGATGAGCCGCTACGGGATCGACGCCATGCGCCACAACATCATGCGACGCCTGGACGGCGACCCGGTGATCGAGGCGAGCTGTTACGGCGCGCACAACTGGTGGTTCCATTCGCGGCTGGGCACATGGGACCATCCGGTCTGGGCGGCGAAACGTTTTCAGGACGACCATGTCAAGGTGTGCGAGCGGTATCGCAACACCGATCTGCTCGGGCCGCAGATGGGGTGGTGGGCGCCGCGCATGGCGGCGCCGTACGCGCGCGGCCACCATCTGGACGAAATGGAATATTTCGCCTGCAAGAATCTGTCGCTGGACGCCGCGATGTCCATTCAGG
>JAGOBZ010000235.1 GCA_017999015.1 Kiritimatiellia bacterium | reverse complement strand
AGCAGCAGCACGCCGAAGAGCATCCAGCCCGGCATATAGCACAGGCCGAAGAGCCAGGCCGATCCCACCAGCACACCCGTAACAATTCGCTTCGTCAAAATTCTCGCTCCTGCTTAAGTCCCGCCGCCTCCGGCGCTCTGGGCCACCGGCCCCACGCCGCCGAACCGGCGGTCACGCGCGGCGTAGGCCGCCAGCGCCGCCTGAAAATCCGCCTCGCGGAAATCCGGCCACAGCACCGGGGTCACGTAGAACTCGCTGTAGGCGCATTGCCACAGCAGAAAATTGCTGATGCGCAGTTCGCCGCTGGTCCGGATGATCAGGTCCGGGTCCGGCACGTCCGGCGCGTCGAGGCGCGCGGCGAGGGCAGCCTCGTCGACCGCCTCCGGCGCGAGCGTCCCGGCTTTGACCTCCTCCGCAATCCGTCGCGCGGCACGCGCCAGTTCACTGCGCCCGCTGTAGCTGAGGGCGATAATGAGCTGGCGTTCAAACGCTTCGGTCGCGCGTTCGATGCGCGTCAGGGCCTGCCGCAGCGGATCGGCCAGATCCTCGCGCCGCCCGATGACACGCAGGCGCACCCGGCGCTCGATCAGTTCGCGCTCGTGTTTGGCAATAAACGCGCCGAGCAAGGCCATCAGCCCCGACACCTCGGCCTGCGGACGCGACCAGTTTTCGGTGCTGAAGGCGTAAAGCGTGAGATAGCGGACCCCGGCGTCGCGGCAGTAATTGAGCACGCGGCGCACCGTCTCGGAACCGGCTTCATGACCGGCGAGGCGCGGCTGTCCGCGCTGCCTGGCCCAGCGGCCGTTACCGTCCATGATGATGGCGATGTGCGCCGGCACTCTGTTGGCTGTATTCTCCACCGTGCGAGTCCCACCTTCCGCGTTGTGCGTTGAGGGTCCGGCGCTCACTCCCTGTCACAGTCCGAGACGCATCGTGGTCTCGCGCGCCGGTCCGACCGACAGGATGCCCAGCCGGCCGCCGATCAGCGACACCAGGCGCTCCACGTAGGCGCGCGCTTTGATCGGAAGCTCCTCATAGCGCGTGCAGGCGCTGGTCGGCGTCAGCCAGCCCGGCATCTCCTCGTACACCGGCGTGCAGCGTTCCAGGACGCTCAGGTCGGCCGGGAAGGTCTCATAACGCACGCCGTCATCGCGCTGATACGCGGTACAGATCTTGATGACCGGCTGCTCGTCCAACACGTCCAGCTTGGTCATGGCCCAGAAATCCACGCCGTTGACCATGGCGGAATAACGTCCCACAACGGCGTCGAACCAGCCGCAGCGCCGCGGCCGACCGGTGGTCGCGCCGAACTCGCCGCCCTTCTGACGCAGGTGCTCGCCGGTGGCGTCGTTCAATTCGGTGGGGAACGGCCCCGCGCCGACGCGCGTCGTGTAGCACTTGATCACGCCCACCACCCGGTCGACCCTGCGCGGCGAGAGTCCCGATCCGGTGCAGGCGCCTCCGGCCGTGGGATTGGACGAGGTCACAAAAGGATAGGTTCCGAAATCGATATCCAGCATCGTGCCCTGCGCACCTTCGAGCAGGACGCTCTTGCCGGCGCGGTCGGCGGCATTCACCAGCGCCACCGTATCCGCGATATAGGGCTTCAGCGTCTCGGCCGCCTGCGCGTAGACCGACATCATCTCGTGCACGTCCAACGTCGGCGCGCCCCAGCCCGCGAGAGTGACGTTGGCCTCTTCGACCCCCGACCGAACCAGCTCCAGAAAACGGGGGCTCAGCATCTCGCCGACACGCAAACCGGTGCGTCCCATCTTGGCACCGTAGGCCGGCCCGATACCGCGGCCCGTCGTGCCGATCTTACGCTCCTGCGAACGGCGCGCCTCGTCGGCCGCGTCCAGTGCGCGGTGCCAGCGCATGACCATGTGCGTACGGTCGCTGATCGCCAGGCGGCCCAGCGGATCGAACCCCTGGTCGCGCAACCCGTCAATCTCTTTGATCAAATCGAAGGGGTCCATCACCACGCCGTTGCCGATCACGCACTGCTTGCCGGGGTGCAGGATACCGGAAGGGATCAGATGCAGCACATACTTCTTACCTTCAGCGATCACGGTGTGGCCGGCGTTGCTGCCGCCTTGGTACCGCACAATCACATCCGCCTGGGACGTCAGGACATCGATCACCTTACCCTTGCCCTCGTCGCCCCACTGCGCACCCACCAGAATCGTATTCGGCATAGAAACTCCCCGTGAACAGTCTACCGGCCGCTGCGGCCTTTTGTGAACAACAGGTTCGCAGTATAGCCTATTCCATACGGCCGGGGCAACCTTTCCCGCGTTGTAGACTTCCCTCTTCTGCTCTGATTGTGTACGCTTAAGACACTTAAGGAGGTTCATGATGACTACCATGCGTACCGCCACCGCCTTCTGCCTTGCGCTTGCCTGCACCGCTGCAGGCGCAGAGCGGCCGAACATCCTTTTCATTTTCTCAGACGATCACGCGCAGCACGCGGTATCGGCGTACGGCTCGGCCGTCAACCGGACTCCGCACATCGACCGGCTGGCCGCGGCCGGCACACGCTTCCAGCACGCCTGCGTCGCCAACTCCATCTGCACGCCCAGCCGCGCCACGCTGCTCACCGGCCAGTATTCGCACCTCAACGGCGTGCCGGTTTTCAACCGTTTCGACGGCGCGCGCGACAATGTCGCCAAGCGCCTGCAGGCCGCCGGCTACCACACCGGCATGATCGGCAAGTGGCACCTCGGCTCCGATCCGACCGGCTTCGACCGTTGGATCGTCCTGCCCGGCCAAGGCGTCTATCGCGACCCGGTCTTTCTGGTCAACGGCCACCGCCTCACCATCGAAGGGCATTGTACCGAAATCACGACCCGGCTCGGGCTCGAATGGCTGCGCACCCGCCCGTCCGGCAAGCCTTTCTTCCTGATGCTCCACCACAAGGCCCCGCACCGTCCCTGGGAGCCTGACACGCGCAACCAAGCGCTTTTTCGCGCGCGCGAAATTCCGGAGCCGGCGACCTTGTGGGACGGCTATGCCACCCGTCCGGCGGCGCTGCCTGCCAACCAGCAAACCGTCGCGCGCGACCTCACGCGCCGCGACCTCAAGCTTGAACCGCCCGCCGGCCTCAAAGGTCCCGAACGCAGCCGCTGGCTGAACGAGAAACCGGCCGAAGTGACCGTCGACGGCAAGACGCTGTCCGGCCGCGAGCTGGTGCGCTGGAAGTACCGGCGTTACATGCAGGACTACCTCGCCTGCGTGCAGGGCGTGGACGACAGCGTGGGCCAGGTGCTCGACTATCTCGACCGCGAAGGCCTCTCCGCCAACACCGTGGTCATCTACTCATCAGACAACGGCTGGTACCTCGGCGACCTCGGCCTGTACGACAAGCGCTTCATGTATGAGCCCGGCCTGCACACGCCGCTGCTCGCGCGCGGCCCCGGCATCCGCGCCGGGCATGTCGCGCCCGAGCTGGTCGTCAACATCGACCTGGCGCCGACCTTCCTCGACCTCGCCGGCGTGCCGGTGCCGGACACCATGCAGGGCCGTTCGATCGCCCCGCTGCTGCGCGGCGAGAGCCCGCCGGACTGGCGCACCAGCGTCTACTACCGCTACTACCACGATCCCGGCCACCACCACACCGCCGCGCACCTCGGCGTGCGCACCCGCACGCACAAGCTCGTCCACTACTGGAAGCTGGACGCGTACGAGCTGTTCGACCTCACGCGTGACCCGACTGAACAGCACAATCTGCTCTTCGACCCCGCCGAAGCCGCGCGGCCTGAAGTGGCCGCCCGCTTCACGGAACTCAAGGCCGAGATCGCCCACCTCCAGAAACTTTACCGCGACGACGGCCAATACGCTGATCCCTCGTCCTGGCCCACAGACAGCGCGGACGGGCCCTTCACCGACAAGCAGCCGCTCGGCGTCAAAAGCGTGGCCGAAGCCATCGCCGCCTCTGCCCAACGCCTCCCGCCCAACTCCGAGCCCTAACCCCTAACTTCTCGTCCCCCCCTGTGCGCGCTTCTCTTTGCGAAAGATGAGGTACGCACGGTACGCCCAGTACCCAAGGAATTCTTTCTGCATTGCCGAACTCTTGTCGAGACAGTCCGCCGACGGCAGATAGTAGGCGGGGCGTGAAGGCGAGAGCAGGCCGCGCGCCGACAGCGCCTCGTAGTCCGTGGCGGCCGGCACCGCCTCCACACCCATGTGCTTGAAGACCAGTAGCGAGCGCCGCATGTGCCACGCCGACGTCACGAGAAGGATGCGTTTGGCCTTGATCGCCTTGAGTTTTTCGCGCGTGAACAGGCCGTTCTGATAGGTATTTTTACTGTCGGTTTCCAGCACGATCTTTTTCGCGGGCACCCCGAGGTCGATCAGAAACTGACGCATCCCGGGCCCTTCGCTGACGCCCGAGAAGAGAATCAGCGGCGCACGCCCCGCATGATAACAGCGCGCCGCATGCCAGCCGCGATCGGCACCCGCATCCAGATCGGCCGTGCGCGTCAGGCGCGTCGGCGGTTTGATGCCGCCGCCCAGCACCACGATCGCGTCGGCACGCGGCAGCGACTCCGGCTTGACCGGCGGATAGGCCCGCTCCAGCGCGCCCCCGATCAGAATGAAGAACCACGGCGAGGCCCACACCCACAGCCACACGACCGACAGCGCCAGCGCCCACAGGCCGCGCCGCAGACGGTCGCGCCACACCCAATAGCCGCCCAGCAGCACGCCGATCAGCGCCAGCGCCAGCGGGCTCAGGAACCACGTGATCCCCTTCATCAAACTGAACAACACGGTTTACTCCCCGATGATCTTGACCAGCACGCGCTTGTTGCGCAGGCCGTCGTATTCACCGTAAAAAATCTGTTCCCACGGCCCGAAGTCCAGCCGGCCTTCGGTCACCGCCACGACCACCTCGCGCCCCATCACCTGCCGTTTCAGATGCGCGTCGGCGTTGTCTTCCGCACCGTTGTGCGCATACTGGCTGTACGGCTTTTCCGGCGCCAGCCGCTCCAGCCAACGCTCGAAATCGGCATGCAGGCCCTGCTCATCGTCGTTGATGAACACGCTCGCCGTGATGTGCATCGCATTCACCAGACAGAGTCCCTCGCGGATCCCGCTCTCGCGCAGGCACGTCTCCACGTCCGGCGTGATGTTGAGATATGCCCGACGGCTCGCCGCTTTGAACCACAGCTCTTTGCGAAAACTTTTCATCACTCTTCCTCCTCGGTCAAACGCTGCAACGGCAAGGCTTCTTCCGCCGCGCACAGCGTTTTCTCCTCACACGCCCAAACGGTGACGCGCAGGCCCGTCTTGCCCAGCACGCGCGCCACATGCGCCTGCTTCTTCTCATCCATCAGACAGGTGATGATCACGCCGTCCACCCGCTGCTGC
>JAGOBZ010000234.1 GCA_017999015.1 Kiritimatiellia bacterium | reverse complement strand
TGCGCGACGAATGCCATCCACACGGCAAACAACAGGTATACGGCCCTCATTCGCCGGCCTCCAGCGCGGGCGCCACGTCCAGCCGCATCGCCGCCTCGCCGGTGACACCGACGCCCATGCCGGCCAGCCCCGCGATCATCGCGGCGTTGTCCCCGCAGAAACGAGGTTCTGCCGTCAGCAGCGTTACGCCGGCGTCCGAGGCCACCTCACCCAGCCGTTCGCGCAGGCGGCGATTCAGCGAGACCCCGCCGCCAACCGCCAGGGCACGATAGCGGGAGCCGCGCAAGGCGCGCGCGCAGCGTTCAGCGAGCGCCTCCACGATCGCTTCCTGATACGCGGCCGCGATCTCCGCCACCTCGGCCTCGTCACGCGGCGGGTGCTCGCGCAGCCGGTACATCAGGGCGGTCTTAAGTCCGCTGAAGCTCACGCACAGCTCGGCGCGCATATTGCCGAGCGCCGGATTGCCCGGCCTCGGACTTCCCTTGGGAAACGTCACGGCATCGCGCCGCGCGGCCTGGCGCGCGACACGGTCGATCGCCGGTCCGCCAGGATACCCCAGCCCCAGCAGCTTCGCAGCCTTGTCAAACGCTTCTCCGGCCGCATCGTCGAGTGTCTGGCCGATGATCCGGTAGCGTCCCGGCCGATCAGAATCGATCCAGCAGGTATGCCCGCCCGAGACCACCAGTCCCAGCATCGGCCCAACCTCCGACGGAGCCGGCGCGGACGGAGTCAGAAAAACAGAGTGCAGATGCGCCTCGATATGGTTGATTCCCGCCAACGGCTTCGCCAGTCTCGTCGCCAAACCCTTGGCGGCCGAGAGTCCGACGATCAGCGAACTGGCGAGGCCGGGACCGTAGGTCACGGCGACGGCATCGATTTGCGCCCACCACTCCGGCACGACCGGGCCACCGACGGCACCGGGAGCAAAAGCCCCGCGCATCGCCTCGCTGATCACCCCGCCGATCTTCTCCAGATGGCTCCGCGACGCGATTTCCGGCACCACGCCGCCATAAGGCTGGTGCAAAGGGACTTGACTGTAAATCACGCTCGAAAGCACACGCCGACCGTTCTCGACCACAGCGGCAGCGGATTCATCGCAGGAAGTCTCGATTCCCAAAACAAGCATGGTCCGGCCTCTCCCCTCACCCGTTGTTCAGAACGCGCGCCCCCTTCAGCAGCTCTTGCGCGCGTTCCAACTGCACATCGCGGACATCGTTGACCATATTCGTCATCCCGCTGCCCGCCGCGCCCGGCATCTCTTCAAGCATCCGCCGCATCTGCGCCTGCCGCCAAGCGCTCTTCGGAACCGGTACCGCAACATCCGGCGCGATGCCTTTGCCGTGTATCATCGCGCCATCCGGCGTGTAATAATAGCCCGTCGTCAAACGTACCGCGCAATCGGGGCGTAACGCCAATTTAATCACATTTTGCACGGATGCCTTGCCATAGGTGGTTTCACCGACCAGTACGGCCCGTTTGTGCGCTTTGAGGGCACCGGCCACGATTTCAGCCGCGCTCGCGCTGCCGCCGTTCACCAGCACCGCCAGCGGGATCTGTGTAAACCGGTTTTCGCACGGTCCCGCTTCAAAGCGTTGCTGCGGTCTCTCATCGTCACGCCCGCGCACGCTGACGATTTCCGCGCCGCGTTCCAAGACCTGCTCGGTCACGGCCACGGCAGACTCCAGCAAACCGCCCGGATTATCGCGCAGGTCCAGGATCAGCTCCTTCACATTGGCTTTCTCCAGACGGCTCATAGCCCGGGCGAAATCCTCACCCGCATGCTCACTGAACTGCGTGATGCGCAGATAACCGATACCGTCCCCCAACTCACGCACGCCTTTGACACTGGCCAACTTGATATCATCGCGCACGAGGGCCACATCGACCGTTTCACCGTTCGCGCGCTCCACCGTCACCTTGACCTCAGAGCCCTTGTCACCACGCATGGCCTTGACGGCGTCATCCATCGAAACACCGGACATTTTCATGCCGTCGACCGCCTTGATCGTATCGCCCGCGTGAATGCCGGCTTTGAAGGCCGGCGAATCTTCAATCGGCGCGATCACTTTGACGCCGTCTTTTTCCAGACCGACACTGACACCGATCCCGCCGAAAGAGCCGCGCGTCTCCTCCTCCAAAACGGCCAACGGCTTCGGCGGCAGAAACGAAGAGTTGGGATCCAGCCCGAGCAGCATGCCGTCGATCGCGCCGTAGATCATCTCCTGCAGCGGAACCTCCTCTACATAGTGCCGCTGCACCAACAACAACGCTTCGGTCAGCACCGCAAGATCATCATACGCCGCCACCGCGGCATCTGCCTGCGGAACGACCGCATCGACTGCCACCGCAGTACGCCGCGTTGACGCACAGCCCAGTGCCATGCCCACCGCAATCATGATTCCGAACAAAAACCGACTTCCCCACATCGCGTTCCCCTTCACTGATGCCCTCTGCTCATCCACATGCATTCACCAGAATTTCCACCACGGTTTCTTTGCTTCTTTGCGCTCATCGGCGCCTTCGCCGTACAGCGCGTTGACCCGTTGCGAGGCAGAGATTTCCGGATCGACCAAAGAGTTGCGTTCGACGACCTCAACCGCCTCTGGCAGCGACCACAACAGTGTCCGCAAAAAAGCGTCCTGCGTCGCCCTATGAATGACGGTCACCTCGCCCTCCGGCGAAATATCGAGTTTGGGCGGCGTCGCGCGCATCAGCGTCCCGAGATCGATCGAGTCCCAAATCCGCCCGCCCGGATCGTCCTCGATGCGCAGAAAAAGCCGGTCTTCTTGATTACGGTGCCAAAAGACCAACTTGAACTGACGCTTAAGCTGATCGCGGTTCACGAACATCTGCACGCCGCCGCCCAGCGACATCCCCGGCACCACATCAAAACTCTTTTTAACCGACTCGTAGCGCATGCCGCGATGCACAAGCACGACCCGCGCCATGTACTTGCCCTCTTGTTCGAGCGAGAACCATTTGTCGAGCGCGAAACGGCGCTGTGCGGACTCTCCCGGTTTCAGTGTAAACGGCGCGACAACTGGATCCGAGCGGTACGGAGACAACTCATTGATCGCTCCCCCTCGGGTCATTTCCACCAGCAAGACCGATGCCGACCCAGGCCCGCCGACTTCGATCCGCTCGCGCGTGGCGTTTAATAGATCAACCTGCACCACAACCGGTTCCCCGACAACAAACGCCGAGTACGCCAACGTCAGCTTGACGTCAAACTGTTGCGCGCGCGCCGCAAGTGCCAGTAACAGCGCACTGGCCACATATCCCCATTCCGATCGTCTTTTCATGATGCACCCTCTTCCGTCCATATCGTGCCCTCGGCACGCGCCTCCAACCTCACCCGCAGACCATCATAACTCACCCGCACTCTGGAGGGTAACGCACCTTCCAACGCATCGTGTTCCACGTCGTGGCAGAGGTGGATCAAGTATGCGGTCCGGGGGGCAATCTGCTCCAACAACGCGAGACTCTCTTGCACACAAATGTGCGAGGGATGCGGCCGATACCGCAGCGCGTCCAAAATCATGACGTCTACGCCGGCCAGCCGCTTGACCGTCTCCGCCGGCATGGCATGGCAATCCGGCACGTATCCCACGCGCAGCGCCCCCGACTCCATCAAGTAACCTGTCATCTTGCGCCCGTGCTGCACATCCAACGGCGTGAGACGGACGTCCCCGACCTGAAAGGGTCCCGAGACCTCCACAAAATCCACCAGCGGCCGGTACAGACCTTGCAGCGAAGGGCGGTTGCCGATGTAATTGAACACGCGCCGCACATCCTCCAGCGTCTCGGAATCGCCATATGCCGGGATCACCTTACCGCTCAAAGTATTGAAGCGGCGAATGTCATCGAATCCGAAAATATGGTCGGCATGCGCATGCGTAAACACTACAGCATCCAGCCGCTCAATGCGGAAGTCCAGCATCTGCTGGCGGAAATCCGGCGGCGTGTCAATGACAAAGGCAACCGACTCGGTCTTCACATACAGGCTCGTGCGCCGCCGGGCATTTCGCGGATTAGCGGACGAACACACCGGGCAATGACAGCCGATCATGGGAATGCCGACCGATGTTCCCGTCCCCAGAAAAGTCAATTCCATGGACATCGCGCCCAGTATAACACAACCCCCTGCGCGCGTCACACTCAAACGCATGAAACGGATTGATTTCCATCACAAAAAAGGCCAAACTGCACTGCCATGGAACAGGCTGTAACCCTGAAGTATTTCAAGACGCGCTTCGCATGGCGCGACGTTGCGGATGCCGCGCGCACCACTATCCGCATGGCGGAGGGCGATAAAGAGCCCGGCAGCGCTTGGAAACGCCGCATCCTGCTCTCTGAGCATTCTCCCATCCGCCAGATGACGTTCAAGTGGAAGTGGGTCTGTCTGCCCTACTGGGTGAGCGTCCATTTTGTGCGCCACAAAATCGGCATCGAACACTTTGTCAGCACCCAACGCACCGACCGAACCGGCGTCGACCGTACGGACATGCCGCAGTCGACACCGGTCGATCACGAGTGTTTTGCCAACGCGCAGGCAGTCATCTTCATTTCGCGCAAGCGACTCTGCCGCCAGGCATCCCCCGAAACGACAGCGGCGTGGACGCTCGTGCTGAATGAGGTCAAACGCTGTGAACCTGAGCTTTTCAGCGTCTGCGTGCCGGAGTGCGTCTACCGCGGCTTCTGCCCGGAGTTCAAAAGCTGCGGCTACGCCAAGACCGCCGCCTATCAGGAGGCGCTGGCCGCCTATCACGCCACCTGACCGTCATGCGCGGTGCCAGATGCGCCACAGCCAGAAGCGCAGACGCTGCCACCAGTTCGCCTGGACTGAGGCCTTGTCTCGGTGGAAACCGGGCTGCATATACTCGCGATCGGAAAGTCCCATAAATGCGTTCAAACGATACCACATCTCACACCGATCCGCAAAGTGCGCGCATTGCAGACGGTGAACGACTGCAGAATGTCCTGTCGCATCGAGGCATCGCTTCGCGAAGACATGCCGCCGAATGGATTGCCGCCGGCGCGGTCACCATCAACGGTCAAACCGTCTATGAACCCGGCGCGCGCGTACAGCCGGATCGGGATGAGATCTGTGTGCGGGGCGAGCGCCTGCCCAAGCAGAAAGAACGTCTGCGCACCATCCTGCTCTATAAGCCGCGCGGTCTGATCTGTTCGGCGGACAGCGACCGTGGCGAAACGGTTTGCGATCTGATGCGCCCGCACTTCAGCGAACGGCTCGTGCCGGTCGGAAGGCTCGACAAGGAGAGCGAAGGGCTGCTCCTGATGTCGAACGACGGCGAGTTGACACACTGCATGACGCATCCGCGGTACGGCCACACAAAAACCTACCTCGCGCGCGTTGCAGGGCGCATGGAGGAGAGTAAGAT
>JAGOBZ010000233.1 GCA_017999015.1 Kiritimatiellia bacterium | reverse complement strand
CCAGCTTCTGATCTGGGCCTCTAACGCCGACCAGACCGATCCGGCGGGCGAGCTGCACACCAACTTCGCGCTGAGCAAAAGCGGCGAATTCTTGGGCCTCTACGACGCCGACCGGATGCCGGTCCACGCCTACAGCCCCGGCTTCCCGCCGCAGGTTGAGAACATCGCGTACGGCTTGGCCGTCTCGCTGGTGGACGCCACGCGCCGACTGGTCTCCAACACCTCGCCGGTCCGCGCGCACTGTCCGGCAGACTCCGCGCTCGGCACCGTGTGGCGCGGCCAAGCCTTTGACGACGCAGAGTGGCTGGCGGGCCTCCTCCCGGCCGGCTACGGCACGAAAAATCCTTCTTGGGTGTCTCAGGTCAACCTGAGCCTGCAGGGTATCGCCCAAGGCCGGCCCGGTGTCTACCTGCGCATCCCGTTTGAGCTGACGGACGCCACAGCCGTCCGTTCGCTCTCGCTTGCCGTGACGTACGACGACGGCGCCGCGTTCTACCTGAACGGCGGATTCGCCTTCGCCGCGAACACGCCGCCCCCCGAGACCCTGACGCACGCCAGTTATTCCGCGTCGATATTGGGTGACCCGGCCACCGCTGCGGCGGTCGACCTCACCGCCCGCACCAACCTGCTGACCGGCGGCGTCAACATGCTGGCCGTCCACCTCATGAACTGCAACGCGACCAGCAGCGACCTCTTTCTCAAGCCTTCCTTGGATGCGGTCGTCCGTACGCTCTATGCGACCAACGAGCCTTCCTACCTCATTGAAGCCTCGCCCGGCATCCTGAACGGCGACGCTTCGATCCTGCGCCTGCCGCAGACGGTCACGTTCTCTCACTCTCCCGGTATCACCGCCACACCCTTCACCCTGACCCTGAGCGGCAGCGCGCCCGGCCAGGCCATCCGCTACACGACCAACGGCGCGGTGCCCGATCTCGACAACAGCCTGACCTACAGCACGCCGCTGCAGGTCTCCTCCTCGCTGCATATCCGCGCCCGCGTGTTCGACGCGCTCGGGCGCAGCGGCAACCCCACGACCGCGATGTACACCTTCCACGCTTCCGATTCCGCCACGCTGGCCTTCACCAGCGGCCTCCCGATCCTCGTCCTGCGCGAGAACGACCCGCTCCGTAACGGCATCCCGACAGGCGAATCGTCGGTCTACACCGCCTGTTCCGCCCACTTGATCGAACCCGTCAACGGCAGCGCCGCACTCACCGGACCAGCCGTCCTGACCCGCCGCGCCGGTATCCATGTGCGCGGTTCTTCGTCCGCCGGCTTCCCTAAAAAGCCCTACGCGCTGACCTTTTGGGGCGAGGACGACGACGACCAGAAGGTCGGCATCGCCGGTTTCCCCGAAGGCTCGGATTTCGCGCTGATCAGTTGCTGGAATTACGACCGCACCTATCTGCACGACGCCTTCATGTTTGATCTCTCGCGCCAGCTTGGCCGTTACGCCCCGCGCACGCGCTGGGTAGAGGTCTTCTTCATCGGCAACGAAACCGCCGACCTGTCGGCAGCCCGCTACCAAGGGCTCTATGTCCTGGAAGAACGCATCCGCGTCGGTAACGACCGCCTGCCGATCGACGACATCGTGACACCGGGCGACACGGCGCTGCCGGCCCTATCCGGCAGCTATCTGTTTAAAGCGGACCGCAA
Source organism: Kiritimatiellia bacterium (assembly GCA_017999015.1). Taxonomy (GTDB): domain Bacteria; phylum Verrucomicrobiota; class Kiritimatiellia; order RFP12; family UBA1067; genus DUPH01. Next base: position 3,748 of record JAGOBZ010000233.1, on the reverse strand, counting down.
CGACTTAGACGAGTTTTACTGGCGCACCGCGCGCAACTTCCCCAACAGCTCCGGACGCTACATGGTCCTCGACCGACCCAAACGCGCCGAAGTCCAGCCCGCGCAGAGCCTCTACATCATTCAAGCCTTCAATGAGTTCGAGAACACGGTGTACGGCACCGACCCCATGCACCCCGAGACGGGCGTCGGCCGCTGCATCGACCTGCTGTCGTGGGCCGACTTCCACATCATGAAGACCTACTCGATGGATGTGGATATCTTCACGCTCAGTTCCTACTTCCACAAAGACCGCGGCGGCAAGATCATGGCTGGGCCGGTCTGGGATTTTGACCGCTCGCTGGGGCCTTATGGCTATCCGGAAAGCACATATCCCAACGTCAAGCGCTGGGACGCTTGGACCTTTGCCTCAGAACCGTTCACCCGCAACGATTTTTGGGGACGTCTGCATGCCCAGCCCGCCTTCCAGCGTCTCTACTGGGACCGCTGGTTCGCGCTGCGCCGGGGCGCATTCTCCAACACCAATCTGGCCGCCACCATCGCCCGGCTGCACGCGCAGCTTCCCGAAGCGGCGGCCACGCGCGATTACGTGAAGTGGGGCCAGTGGCCCACCAACGACGTCTTCGGCCGCACCCACTCCGGGGAGGTCGCCTGGATGACCTGGTTCGCCACCAACCATGCCGCATGGATCGACCAGAACTTCACGCAGAAGTGCGCCGTGCTGCGCGCGCCGGCGCTCGCTCCGGCGAGCCGCATCCTGCCGCCCGGCGTGCCGCTGACCGTGACACTCACGGCATCCGAGGGCGACCTCGTTTACTACACGCTGGACGGCAGCGATCCCGTGCTCTGGAACAACCTGCCGCCCCCGCAGGCGCGCGCGTGCCGTCCCGGCATGTCGGTGCAGCTCACCGCTTCCGCCGCCCTTTTCGCCCGCGCCTACAGCACCGCGCGTAACACCTGGAGTCTCGCCGCGCGGGAGGAGTACCTGCTGGGCGGACGCCGCGCCCGCCCCGGCGACATCCTGATCAGCGAGATCCATTACCATCCGCGCGTTGACGCGACCGCCCCGCAATCGGAATGGTTTGACCGCTGCTACGAATTCGTTGAACTGGTCAACGTCGCCGGCTGCGACATCAGCCTGGCGGGCTGCCGCTTCCCGCAAGGCCAGCCCGCGCACGAGCTGATCCTGGACGGCCCTATCCTCAAACCCGGCGGGCACGCGGTCATCGCCCGTCATGCGGAGGCGTTCCGGCACCGCTACGGCGGTGCGGTCATGCCTGTCGCCTGCTGGACCTACGGCGGACTTGCCGACAGCGGCGAAACGGTCACGCTGCTTGATTCGCAGGGGCGCGTGCTGGATACGGTCGCATACGGCACCCGGGGCGAATGGCCCCGCTCGGCGGACGGCGGCGGCGACTCGCTCAACCGCGCGGATTTCATGCCTTTCGCGCCCAGCCGCTGGCAGGCGGGCGTTCCGACCCCGGGGCGCGGCGGATATTCAGAATGGTTCGGATTGCGCGGGCTCACCTCGCTTGACGGCGATGCGGACGGCGACGGCGTGCCGAATCTGGTTGAGTACTACACCGGCGCCGACCCGCTGGCCCCCGCAGACGGCGGACGCTCCTCCATGCAGGGCTTTGCGGCGGACGGCACAGGCGTGAGCGTCTCCTACTATCAGGCTTACGACCGGCCCGACGCCTGGGCTTCGCTCAAAGAGTCCGCCGATCTGCTCGAATGGTACGACACCGACAACCGCTACCTGCGCTGCCAGGACACCGGCGGCGGCTATCTGTGGACCGTGGAAATCCCGGCCGAAGAACAGGAGGCTTATCCGCGCCGCTTCTTCCGGCTGACGGTGTGGCCCGCTACGGCTTCACAAAGCGGCGGCACCTTACCTTCGCCTCTTTCAGCAACCGTTCAGTCTGCTCCGTAAAGGCATAGTCTCCGCCGTAGACGACTTCCCGGATGCCCGCGTTGATGATCATCTTGGCGCACGTGAGGCAGGGGCTGATCGTCACGTAGAGCGTCGCGCCTGCCAGACTGATACCGTGATAGGCAGCCTGGCAGATGGCGTTCTGCTCGGCATGGACGCAGATGCACTCTTCCAAGCTGCTGCCCGACGGTGCCGTGCCCGCGCAACGCGGACAGCCGCCCTCGAAACAGTTTTTGACTCCGCGCGGCGTACCGTTGTATCCCGTCGATATGATGCGGTTTTCCGACACGACGACAGCCGCGACCTTGCGCCGTGAGCAGTTGGCGCGTGTCGCGACCACCAGGGCGATCTCCATGAAATAGGTGTCCCAATCCGGGCGGGGGTCAACACGTTTTTTTTGAGCGGGCATAGGCGTTTTCCTTTTTGCAAATGGCGCCACTATACCATATCTTCACGTCCGTTGGGGTTTCAGGTTTCCGGTTTCGGGTTTCCGGTTTCCGGTTTCCGGTTTCTGGTTTCTGGCCCGCCCGGTGGTAGAGGACTCCGATCTCGCCCGTGGCCTTTCGCTGCCGCAACAGTTTCTTCACCATTCCCAGTGAGACGCAAAACCGCTTGGCTACAGCATCCCGCGTGTGCTTGCGCTCATCGTAGCACGCCAGTATCCGCGTGCGAATGTCGAGGGACAGAGTTTTCATGCCGCTAAGTATGGCCGGACCGCGCCGGGGCCGTTGAAGGCCGAAAGCTCAGGAGCCGCGCGCGATCTCGCGCTGCAGCCAGCCGGCGATAAAGCGTTTGGGCTCGTCGGGCAGGGTGGCGCACAGGGCAAACGTCGAGCCGGAACCGGTCACGACGATCTCTTCGGTCGGCACGTTATTGCGCTGCATCGTTGCTTTTCGGAACGAAACGCGTGCGTCGCGGGAGTAGGTGAAGCGTCGTGTGCGCCCGAGCCGTCCGATCCCGTGGAACACGCTGCCGCTGCCGTGCTGGAGGGTGATCTGGCGTTTGCCGAACAAGCCCAGCAGGATGACGGTCAGCAAGACGACGGTGCCGAACAGAAACGGCAGGCCGAAGAGCGACATCTTCCAGTCGAAGGCCCTTTTCAGGATCTGCGTGCCGTAGATGCCGCCCATGGAGACGCCGCTCCAGACAAGGGTGAACGGGATCAGGATCCACACGAACGGCTGCATCCGCTTGTAGGTCAGGGTGGTGCCGCCGCCTATGAAATCGCGCTCGATGCGGATGCCGCGGGGCGGCTCGCCCATGCTGGACGCCGTATCGACCGCAGCCTGCAAGAGCGAGAACGCGGAGGTGCTGCCGCAGGCCCGGCAGAGCGCCACGTCGGTGGCCACGTTGATGTCGTCCAGCGGGATCGGCGCGCCGCACGTCAAGCACAGGTAACGCGTATTCATGCGGTTCAGTTTAGCGTGAGTGTGTCGCGGCGTCCATATGGATTCGTGTCGATGCGCGGCTTGTCTTTATGCGGTATCGCGGCGTGATAGGCGCCCGCGAATATGCAGTTGACTCAACCGGCCACAATGGCTTGTCATGTGCCGATATCCTTCTTCCCTCCTCCTTCATCCTTTTCTCCCGTCCCCGCTCAATGCCACCCGCCATTCGCTAATCGCTACTCGACAATAGCCACTCTTTCAGCCTCCCCATTGCGCCCAGCCCCCTGCACGAGCGAACTGGACTACACGGAGCAGTACCGCTGGTCCGCCTGGGCCGCACCCAAGGGCAAGGACGGCAAGATTGACCACAACGCCGCCCTGACCTGCGATGACCTGATCGCCTTCGTGAACGGCAAGCTCTTTCCCTACC
>JAGOBZ010000232.1 GCA_017999015.1 Kiritimatiellia bacterium | reverse complement strand
GCGAGCGCCGGTGTAGATGATCTCGTTGTTCCTGAAGATGATGTTGCGTCCCGTGCCGACGGCGAACAGGTGCCCCGCAGGATCCACGATCCGGCAGTTCTCCACAAGAATGTCCGAATGGAAGCCCACGTCGAACCCGGTCGGCGGCGTCATGGTAAACTCCCGTTTCGGGTCGTAAGGCGGAGGCGCGGGGAAACGGACATAGGTCTCGAAAACGGAAACCTGGCGTTTCGGCTGCCAGTCGGCCTGCACGTTCTCGTGGATGAAACGGCAGTTGCGGACAACCACGTCATGCGCCCCCCGGCCTTCGCACCAGAGGCCCCGCGAATGCGCCGAGGCGAAGCCGATGTGCCCGCCGGTCCGAAGGAAGGTGCACCCCTCGACGGTCACGTGGCTCGGCTGGATGATCGCACGGGAGTGCGTGTCCGAAAACGTGCAGTCTTGCAGCAAGAGATGGTCGCTGCGATAAGATTCGTTGAAGAGCAGATTGTACGCATCGCCGTCTGCGAGAGGCGGTACCGGGCGATCCATCACAAGCGTGTCGCCCTGGATCGAGCGGACCCGGCCCCGCCAGTCGATCGCACGGAAGTTCGGACGCTGAAGCCCCAACTCGTCACCGACCGCCGCGCCGAAGTAGGCCGCGCCGCGAAGGTTGACGATTTTCAGGCTACATCCATCGTCCGGAACAGCCAGCGTGAAACAGTCATGGAAGTTGCAGGCGTCATCGTTCTGGAAAGACACGCGGCAGCCGATGAACTTGGTGTGGCCCTTCGAGCGGGCGATATGGATGCCGTCCGACGTGCAGGAACACGGACGGCGCGCGCCGGGCTTCGGCTCCACATGGACGCGGCGGAATTCGGTGTACGCCTGTGCCCCGTCCACCACGACGCCCATCCCCGCACATCCCCACACCGTGACGTCTTCCATGGTGAGATGACGGTTCGAGTGGACATAAATACCGTTCTTGCCGTAATAGCGGTGGAAAATGCGGTAGCGGATGCCGACGGGGATGCGCCGCACGGTGTCGCGGTTGATCTTTTCCCCGTAATAATACTCGTAGTTCGGGGAGGCGTACTGGCCGTCCTGCTTCACGCCCGGCCAGATGCGGATCGTGCGCGGCCCGAGCCACGCCATTTTCGTGCCGTAGTGTCCCTCGCAGAGGCCGAAGAGCAGGCGATCCGGGGATTCGAAGGTGAGCCGACGGCATTCGGCGTCGACCGGAGTCATCGTCTGGATCGGCATCGGACGCCCGAACCAAGGATGCCGGCCGCCCGGCACATCCAGTTCGAGATCGAACCAAGAGGCGTCGGGCGCGGTTTCGTCCACAGACTTCCCGGTGCAGACACCGACGTCGCAGAGCGGGTCGGTCTCCCAGTCCCAGTCCAGCTTGAGGCCCCGCACCACGCACCGGATGCAGTTGGTCACCAGGAGGCTCGCGTCTTCCGGATTGCGGTCGGCGTTCGACGTCATCTGCCGGGGCGGGCGGCGGAAGACGAGAAGCGCGTCCTTCCCGTCCAGCGTGAAATCGGTGAGGTCCGCCAGCACGAGCCCGCGATCCGGCTCGAAACACCGGTACGTGCCGGGGGCGAGTTCCAGCCGGCTCGCCCCTGTCGAGCGGCAATGGGCGAGCGCGCGGCCGAGGGCCGTGACGTTTTGGTCATTCGTCTCGGCAAAGCCGAAGTCTGCCGCACGCACCACGGGCCCGGCATGCGGACGGGGCCGTTCGACGTGGAAGTCACCCGCGCCTTGCGGTATCCGAGCCGGCTGCACAGATGCGTTCAGCTCGTTCGTCACGGGCGTGACCGTCAAAGCCTCGGACTGAAGCGGCAGTCGGCTCCGCTCCGCCAGCACGACCGGATAGTCGGTGATCGGCAGATCCGTAAACGTCACACGTCCGTCTTTGACGACTCGGCCCGCCACGTCGTAGACCCCTCCCCGCAGCAGATCCACCACCACCGCTTCCTTCGGCGCGTCTGCGGCGGACACGGTCACGCGGGCTGACATGGCCCCCGGAAACTGCGCGTCAAATTCGACCGGCAGATAGTAGAGGATGCGCGCCCCGTCCGGTCCGCGGAAGACGCATCCGACCGGCTGCGGCAGCGCGTCCTTATCCGCACAGCCGGATTCCACGTCCACCTTCGCCGCATCGTCGCACTCCGTGCCCGCCATCACGGCATTCCAGTGCCCCATCGCCCACCACGACGCCTTGCGCGTGTACGTGAAACCGTCGATCAGCCCGTGCCGCGCAGGCCAGCGCTGCGTCGTGTGGGACATCTTGTAGCCGCGCACGATGTCAACGGCTTGAAAGATCGAGGAACGCGCCAGATGCCCCCGGAAGTCTGTCGCAAACCGCCGCAGAATCCATTTGGCCTGATTGGCCTGACTTGTGATGCCCGGCAGATTCTTTTTGCCAAAGAGCCAGTGGTTTTTCGGCACCCAGCTCGGGTACCCCGCCTCGCCCTGCCAGAGTTCGACGGACGTGCCGCCCGCCGTATCGAAAGCCTCGCGCAATGCGGCGTATTCGGGCAGGCGCTCAAGCGGCGGCGTGGCCCCCTCCCCGTCCCGCCATTCGGCCGTGCGTCCGTAGGTGTGCACGCACCAGAAGTCGATGCCGCGCGCGCCACCCGCCGCGAGAAAGGTGTCGGTGTACTGCTTTCCGGCCTTCGGAAGCAGGTAGACCCCCGACAGGCAGCCGCCGATCTTCGCGCCGGGAATCTCGCGCCGGATGGCGTCCCCTGTCAAACGGATCAACTGCCGGTATTCGTCGGCGTTCGGTTTCTTCGGCTGCCAGAAGTTTGCGATGTCGGGCTCATTCCAGATTTCCCAGTACGCCACCTTGTCTTTGTAGCGTTTTGCGATGGCGCCCACAAACCTGAGCCACGCGTCCGTGCAGGCCTCGCCGTAGTAGAGCGGCACATTGCCGACCGCCGCCGGCGAGTAGCAGCCGTCCATGTAGTTGGTGTTGCCGAAGCCCACATTGAACCAGGGCTGGATGCCCCGTGCCACGAGGTTCGAGATCACGTCATCCAGCCAGGCAAACTCGTACACGCCTTTCTGCGGCTCGCAACGGCTCCATCCCGTCTGGCAGCGGGCGTGCTTGACGCCGCTTTCCGCCAGAAGGTCATAGGTCTTTTCAGGGTCGAAGATCTTGCGGTCCAGCAGCTCGAAGCCGATCGATGTGCGCGCGAAGGGAATTTCTGACGACCGCCGCATCCGCACCAGCCCAGTCGCAGCCCGCGCCCCGTCCGGCCCGCCGAAACAGTGCCAAGCGGCCAACATGCCCGTGTCCCCGCGTGTCAGAACATCGATATCCTCCGCCGGCGTCAGGGGCGCGGCGAAAGCCGCCATTCCCGCCGCCGCGCCGAGAGCCGCCCATCTGATCCGCTTATTCATGTGATGCCCCTTGGTACGTGGTTTTCAGAAAACAGGATGTTCGCAGTCAAGCCCGTCGAAGAAATAGAAGGTGTCGCCCGCCGGACGGATATCCGTGAGCGCACCGGTGTAGTGGCGCAGAGTGCGCGGCTTATAGGGCCGCTTCAAAACCTCCTCTACATGGACGTCGATGCCGAGACCCGGCTTGTCGCCGATCAGCAGGCAGCCGTCCTCAAACTTGATGTTCTCGTTCGTCACGCATTTCCGGAAGGCACCGTCCGTGAGCATCATCTCGTGGATCAGGAAGTTGGGCGTGCAGGCCGCGAGCTGCAGGATAGCGGCGTTCGAGACCGGCCCCGAGGGGTTGTGGTAGCTCACCGGCACATGGCAGGCCTCGCACATCGCGGCCACCTTTTTGCTTTCGAGCAGGCCGCCGTTGTGGAAGATGTCCGGCTGGGCGATATCCAGCGCCTCCTTGCGCAGCACGTCATTGAAAACATACTTGCCGTAGAAGCGCTCGCCGGCCGCGACCGGCACCGGGCTGTGGTCCCGCACCCACCGCAGGCTGTCCATATTGTCGGGCACGGTGGGCTCCTCCATCAGCATCGGCTTGAACGGCGCCAGCTCGCGGCCGGCCTCGACCGCCGTGTAGGGATTGAAGCGCCCGTGGCATTCGATCAGCAGCTCCATCTCGGGGCCGACCGCCTCGCGCACGACGCCGACGACCGCCACCGCATGATCCATCTCCTCGCGGGTCAGGGTCATGTGCGACTTGCCGAACGGGTCCCATTTCAGGGCCTTGATACCGAGCGCTTTGACCTTGAGGGCGGCCGCAGCGAAGTCCGCCGGCTCGCGCGCCCCGGTGAACCAGGCGTTGGCGTACATCTTCACGCGGTCGCGCATCTGGCCGCCCATCAGGTTGTAAACGGGCGTGTCGTAGAACTTGCCGGCGATGTCCCAGAGCGCGATCTCGATGCCGCTCAGGGCGCTCATCATCACGGGGCCGCCCTTCCAGTAGCAGTCCCGGTAGACCTCGAAGCACAGCTTCTCGATCTGCTGCGCGTCGCGCCCGACGACCAAGCGCCGGAAATCCGCCACGCACCCCTCCAGCGCCAGCTCCTGTGTGCCCAGCGTGGCCTCGCCCCAACCGTAGAGCCCCTCGTCGGTCTCCACTTTGATGAAGGCCCAGTTGGTGCGGAATGCGTCCATGGTGTAGATCTTGACATCCGAAATCTTCATGATGCGTCCCCTTTCTTTTCTTACGCCATCCGGATGGCGTCCACATGCATCTTCGCGAGGACGCGGATCCCTTCGTAGTCTTCTTTCTCGATCAGGTCGCGCCTCAGAATGCTCACGCCCGTGCCCACCGCCGTGACACCGAGCTTCAGGAATTCCGGTATGGAGACGGGGTTCACCCCCCCCGTGGCCATCAGCGGAATGTGCCCGAGCGGTCCGCGCAGGTTCTGGATGAAAGGATACCCGAGATCGTCTGCGGGGAACAGCTTGACCATGTCGGCCCCGATCTTCCAGGCGTGAGCCACCTCGGTGGGCGTCATGGCGCCGGGGATGGACACCATGCCGAGGCGCTTCGTCTCGGCCACGACCGCGTCGTCCGTGTCCGGGCTGATGATGTATTCGGCGCCGGCATCGTGCGCCGCGCGGACCTCCTCGGATGTCAGCACGGTACCCGCTCCAATCCGGATCCGGCCGTCGAGGGCCTTGACGAGGGCGGCGATCCGTCCCGCGTTTTCACGGACGGGGTCGGCCGCCGTGTGGTCGAACGTGCTCTCCAGCAGCGTGACGCCCGCTTCGGCGCAGGCGAGCGCGGCTTGAACCAGGACCTCCGTCCGAATGCCGCGCCCGATGACCACCAGCCGATCCCGCTTGATCAAGGATAAAACAGTTTGCATGTGCGTCACCTTCACTTGCGTTCCCAGTATTTCTCGTTGTTCGGATCGGCGCGGGCCCACTCCTTGTTGTACGGCAGCAGGCAGATGCCAATGCCGCTGTCCACCGGCATTTCTATGCCCGTCACGGTCCGCGCCTCGTCCGAGCA
>JAGOBZ010000231.1 GCA_017999015.1 Kiritimatiellia bacterium | reverse complement strand
CAGGAGCGCAATCGCCTTGATCATCAGCGGCAGGCTGATGCTGTGCACCTCGACCTTGTCGCCGAGCGACCGGGGCAGCGTCACGCACAGGCGTCCGCCGAGGTGTTCGCGGAACTGCTCGATGCCGGCCAGCACAGCCGGCTGGCCGTCGGCGCCGGGGCGTTCCAGCAGCGGCGACCACACGGGCAGGCCGCAGGCCGCCAGTCCATCGAGGATCGACTGGCGCTCGGCCGGCGTGAGCAGCCGTTTCAGCATCGCGTAGGTGCTGTCGAGGGCGATGCCGACCGCGACGGCCGGTCCGTGCCCCAGCGTGAAATCGGAAAGCAGTTCCAAGCGGTGCGCGGCCCAGTGGCCAAAGTCAAGCGGACGCGCGCTGCCGTATTCAAACGGGTCGCCGGACGTCGCGATGTGACGCAGGTGCAGCGCGGCGGTCGTGTGCACCACCCGCTCCATCACGCGCGGGTCGCGGTGGCGCAGGGCTTCGGCCCGCTTGCAGAGAAAGGCGAAAAACCTCGCGTCCTTGATGATCGCGACCTTGAACGCCTCGGCGACCCCTCCGATCCATTCGCGCTGCGGCAGCGTCCGCAGAAAATCGCTGTCGTTGAGCACCGCGAACGGCGGCGCGAAGGTCCCGGCGAAATTCTTGGCGCCGGCGGCGTTCATGCCGTTTTTGACGCCGACCCCGGCGTCGTTCTGCGCCAGCACGGTGGTCGGCACGCGCACGAACCGCAGGCCGCGGTGAATCAAGGCCGCGGCAAAGCCGGCCATGTCGAGCAGGCTGCCGCCGCCGACCGCCACCAGATAACTGTGCCGGTCCAGGTGCTCGGCGGCGGCCAGCGTCATCAGCTCGCGCACGGTGTTCCAGCCGTTCTTGGCCTGTTCGCCGCCCGGCACGACCAGCGGCGCGCGCACCAGTTCAAGCGCCGCACCGTGCGCGCGGAAGTAGCGCGTGATCTCGCGGCAGAGCGCGGGCCGCGCGGCGGCGACGCCGGCGTCGATCACCACCAGCGCGCGGGCGGGCGACGCCAGCCGGCCGCGGGCCAGGGTCTTGGCCAGCGCCGAGTTCTCCGGATCAAAAACGCCGTGCGTGAAGATGACGGGATAGCGGAACGGGACTGAAAAAGCTTGGTGAATGGTTTTCATGTCGCTCATGCTTTTGAGACTATCGATACGGTTCAGCGCAGATCATGCGGGTGCCAGCCACGTGCGCAAAGCGGCGGCAAACGCCGGCAGTGTCGAGCAGGCGAACGGTTGGGTTGAGACGAAGGCCGTTTCGCAGTCGGGGCCGGTCAGTCCGTGCGTGCCGCGGACGCGGGCGGGATCCTGGCAGGTGCGGAAAGGCGAGCGGCCGAAAAACAGTTCGCACGGATCGTAGCCAGGCTTGTTGTGGATATCGACGTGGCCGGCGTAATCGGGGGCCTCTCGGGCGTCGCGCCACCAGGGATAGGCGAACCAGCGCCCCGGCGACGCCACCAGCAGCAGGTCGCCGGCGCGGGGATGGTCGATGCCCAGCGCGGCCTGTCCGTCCTTGTCCAGCACCTGGGCCACGCCGTCCAGCCCGCCGAGAACCTCGGCCGTGCGCGGCAGGGCGGAGGGATCGGGCACGGCCACCGGCGCGACCTGGTGGTCGGCCAGGGCAAAGGCGCGGCTCTGGTGGAAGTCGGGATAGTGCATGCCGCGCACCTCGCGCACCGCCATGAGCCCGGCCGCGCGCAAGGCACGGTTGGGAAAGACCGGGGCGCCCGTGACCGGTGTGATCGCGTAGTCGCCGAAGGCCGCGGCCTCATAGCCGTTGGCTGCGGCCACGGCAAAGAGCCGCTCCAATTCCGCATGGACCGCAGCGAGGGCGCGCAGGCTGCGCGGGTGCTCCGGCCCGAAACGCTGAAGGTCATAATCCAGGCCCGGCAGGTAGGTGAAGAGCAGGTCCGGCGCGTCCGGTTCGGCGAGCAGGCCGGCGACGGCGTCGGCGATCCACTCCGAGGACTTGACCGAGGCCAGCGGGCCCCAGTATTGGCTGAGCCGGAAGGCGCCGCCGGCATGCGCGGCGAGACGGGCCTCCACGCCATCCGGCCGGCCGTAGCACCCCATGATCATGCCGCCGCCGTGCGTGTGGATCGGGGCGGGCGAAAACAGAAGGTCCACCGGCTCGCCCAGACTCTGCTGGAAAAAGGTCAGGCCCACTGTGCCGCCCCGGTCGCGGAACGTCTGCCAGATGCGCGGCCCCTGCACCAGGGCGCAGGACTGCTCCCAAAAGGCAGCGCGGCGCAGCAGCGGATCAAAAAACCCGTTCGCGACCACACCGTGCGCCCCAGGCGCCAAGCCGGTGCGCAGGGAAGCCTGGGCGGTGCAGGTCAGGGCCGGAAAGACCGGAGCGAGCGGGCGCAGCGGCAGGCCGGCCACCGTGCGCACACCGTGCCGCGCGGTCCAGGCGTGGCCGAACGCGGCGACCTGAATGACCAACAGTTTCTTCATGCAAGATCCTCGGCAATGAAATTCCTGCCATTATAGCGTTGCGGATACCGGAACAAGAGCCTAAAATGAGCAGCATGAAAACGGGGATGGCGTCTTCGTTGGATGTTTTTGAGAAAAACCGGTTGACTTTTCTTCAAACAACGTGTTCACTGTGTGTGAATGTCTGGTTTTAGGTGTGAACAGTGGCTGATTCCGTGAACGTATTATTGACCATCATAAAGAGGACGACTTTGATCGTTGCTATGGTTCTCGTGCTTGTGGCGGGCGCTGTGACGATTTTCCCCAAGTATTATCAGATGAAGGGGCTCGACCGGCAGCGGAACGAGTTGATGCGCCGGGTCGATTACAAGAACCACCAGCTCAAGCTGTTGAAGGACAAACAGCAGCGCTTCAAAACCGATCCTGAGTACGTCGAGCGGGTGGCCCGCATGAACCGTCGGGTGCGCGAGGGGGAACTGGTCTTTGTGTTCGACGCCGAGGCGGCGCGGTAGCCCTGCATGAGTCGTTTTTTCCGGCTGGCGGCGGGGTTGGCGTTGATTCCGCTCTGTGTGGCGACAACCCTGGCGTTGCTGGACGTGATGCGCGGGATTGCGGGCGGGTCGGGTGAGTTGTTTTCTTCGCAAGCGCTCTGGCTGGGGGCCGGTTACGCGCTCTGGTTGGCCATGTGGTTTATTCTGCCCCAGCCCGTGCGGGCCTACGTGATGGCACATGAACTGACGCACGCGCTCTGGGCCTTGTTATTTGGAGCACGGATTCGCAAGATGCGGGTCACGGCCGCAGGCGGCAGCGTGAGCCTCTCCAAGACCAATCTGCTGATTACGCTGGCCCCCTACTTCTTCCCTTTTTACACGGTGCTCGTGCTTCTGCTGCGCTGGGTGGTCGAACGCTTCGTGCAGCCCGTTCCCCTGCCGAATGTTTGGGTTTTTCTGGTGGGTCTCACTTGGGGGTTCCACCTCTGTTTCACGGTTCAGAGCCTACTGACCCGGCAACCCGACATTCTTGAATACGGGAGAGTCCTTTCGTACGCGGTGATCTATCTTTTCAACTTGCTGGGGATATGCCTCTGGCTGGTTTGCACCACATCCGTCTCGGTGTCGGCGGTGATCGCCGCCCTGCTGTTGCATACGACTGCAACATATGCGGCGGTCGGCAATCTGTTGGCGCGTGCCGTCGCGGATATCGTGGGAAGAGTGACCTGAACGACGGACTCCCGCTCCAGGCCGTACGCTCGACTTGCCGAAGTGGCCCGCGCCATCATACACGCGCCGAAGCGAGCAGTTCGCGGGCGTGGCTCTCGATCACGCTGGTCAGCCCTTTTCCGCCCAGCATGCGCGCGATCTCATCGACACGGCGCGCCTCGTCGAGGACCTCGATCCGCATGCGCGTACGTCCTTTGACCACCTCTTTTGAGACCACATAGTGTTGGTGGCCATAGACCGCGGACTGCGGCAGGTGCGTGATGGAGATAACCTGGTGGGAGCCGGCCACATGACGCAATTTCTGGCCCACGACGCGCCCGACTTCGCCGCCGATGTTGGCATCAATCTCATCAAACACCAGCACGGGGATGCTGTCGTGCGCGGCGAGCACCGCTTTGACGGCGAGCATGACGCGCGCGATCTCGCCGCTGGAGGCGATGGCTTTCAACGGCCGCATCGGCTCTCCGGGGTTGGGGGCGAAGCCGAACGTGACGAGATCCGCGCCATGCGGCCCTGGCGCACAAGCCGCAAGGTCCACCGCGAAACCGGATTTGAGAAAACCGAGATCGTGCAGCTCTCGGGTGATTGCGCGGGCCAGTTTGCCGGCGGTCTGCGTACGACTCTTGGTGAGAGCCGCAGCCTTGCAGGTGAGAACGCCCGCAGCCTCCGCGATGTCGGCCTGCAACCGTTCGACCTGCTCGGTACGCGTCGCCAAGTCGTGCAGGCGCGCCTGGTGTTTGGCGAGCGTAGCCAGCACGCCGTCGACCGTGTGCCCGTATTTGCGCTTCAGCTTTTGGACCATAGCCATGCGCGACTCAAGCTGCTGGAGGCGCTCGGGGTCGGCCTCGACCCGAGTGAGCCGGTCGTTGACGGCCCGTCCCAACTCCTGGATTTGAACGGCGACGGCCTGCGCGTCGGCACGCCAGGCGACGGCATCGGGCAGGATGCGCGCCAGCTCGGCAAGTTGCGTTTGAATATCGGCCAGCAGGTCGAAGGCCGACCGCTCGCCGTCTGTCAGACCGTTACAGATCTCCGTACCCAATGCAAGGATCTGCTCGGCGTTGGCGGCCTCGGCATGTTGGGCGACCAAGGGCTCCTCGTCGGCCTCGCTCAGTCCGGCGCCCGAAATCTCGTCCACCATGAACTGCAAGCGATCGATCTCGGCCGCGATGTCGGCGGTGTCGCCCTGCAGCTCATCCAGACGCGCGCGCAGCAACTGAAGCCCGTGCCACGCTTCGCTGTAGGCATCGCGCACGGGAGCACAGTGGCCATAGGCATCGAGCACGTCACGCTGGAAATCCGGGTCGAGCAGCGACTGATGGTCATAGGGACCGTGGATGTCCACCAGCAAACTGCCTAGGCGGCGCAGCGTCTGAACCGTGGCCGGCGTGTCGTTGACCAAGCAGCGGCCCGCGCCTGCGGCGGCGATAGATCGGCGCACCAGCAGCGCGCCCTCTTCGCACGGCGGCAGGCCGGCGTCAGCGAGCAGGCTGTCGGCGGCGCGGCTGTCGGCGAGACTGAACACGGCCTCGACCCAAGCCTCCGAAGCCCCCTCGCGAATGGCGGACCTGTCGGCGCGGCCGCCGAGCACCAGATCCAAGGCGCCCATGAGCACCGATTTGCCCGCGCCGGTCTCGCCGGTGATGATGTTGAGGCCGGGGCCGAACACCACATCGGCGGCTTCGACGATGGCCAGATTTTTGACTGAGAGCTGAGCGAGCATCGCAAAAAGTGAAAGGTTGGGCTGAAAAAAACCGGAACGCAGAACGTG
>JAGOBZ010000003.1 GCA_017999015.1 Kiritimatiellia bacterium | reverse complement strand
CCGTGCGCCAGCGCGGTCAGCCTGCGGATGTTCCCGAAGAAGAAGTCGCCCCACATCCCGGTGCTGAACAGCAGCGACTCCTGGCTGCCGAAATCGTTGCCGAAGAACCAGACCTCCAAGCGTCCCTTGAGCGCCTCGAAGTACGCCGCGTTGCCAACGGATGCCGAGCGGGCAGGTGCGTTCGGTCGCGGTGAACGCCAGCCGTCTCCAGCTTCTGGCGGTAATCGGCTTCGGCGCGCTCGACCCCGGAGTTGTGCCAGCGGGTGGCGTCGGCGAGCTTAAACGGTTCAAAGTACCGTCAGTTGTCGTATATCATAAACGGGTGGTCAATGGCTAAAAAAGCTGTTTGACAGAAAATCAGTCAGTTTAATATATTAAAACACATGGCAAATTATTCAGTTGCGAAGGCCTCGCAAGTGGAGGGCGCGGAGCACACGCTGTCGCGGCGGGTTTACTGTGTGTTGCGTGACGACATTCTGGCCGGGCGGCTCAAGTCCGGCGAAAGGCTGGTGCGCAAGACCGTCGGAGACCGGCTTGGGGTCAGCACGATTCCGGTGATCGAAGCGCTCTACATGCTGGAGATCGACGGGTATGTGGAGAATCTGCCGCTGGCGGGCTGCCGCGTGAGATCGTTGACCTTGGATGATATCGACAATGACCTGATGCTGCGCGAGGCGCTGGAGTGCCAGGCCGCGCGGCTGTGTGCGCAGAATGCCGCTCCGGAGGAGCTGGAAAAGCTCATGAAAAAGGCGCGTCAGGTGGACCGCTTTGTCCGGTCGGACACGCCGGACCAGACGCTCGGCAGCCAGATCCACTGGGAGTTCCACATTGAGCTGGGCCGCTTGAGCGGGCATTCGGTTTTCGGCGAGATGCTGCAAAAGGTCTGGTTCCAGCGCTACATGAGCCTCAACAGCCTCAAGGCGATCCGGTTTGAGCCGCCGCCGGAGGGCTGGCATCAGATTCTCGTGAAAAAAATCAAGAAGGGCGACCCCGATCTCGCCGAGCAGGCGATGCGGGAGCATGTGCGCTTCGGACGCAAAGACGACCTTGAGGCGCTCAAGGTGTATCTGCGGGAGAGTGCGGCAGGCGGGAAGAAGGGATAAGTAATAAGCAATAGGTAATAAGTAATACGTGATACGTGATAAGTAAGAAGTGAGAAGCAGGAAGCAGGATGCAAGAGGAAAAGAGAAGCAGGAGGAAGGATGAGCGAAAGTTTTACGCGGCGGCTGGACGGGGCAGCCGACGGGCTGCTGGCGGGGCTGGGCGCGGGGCTGGTCGCGCTGGTACTGGTATCGGTCTTCTGCCGGTATGTGCTGAACCAGTCGCTCTCGTGGAGTGATGAGGTCGTTCGCTATCTCTTTGTCTGGTTCACGCTGTTCGGCGCGGCGGTGACCCTGCGCGAGCGTGAGCATATCCGCGTGGAATACTTTGTGGAGAGGCTGCCGGCGGGGCTGCGCCGCGCTGTCGAGATCGCGATGCTGGCGGGCGTGTGCGCGTTTCAACTCATGCTGACGGTGCTCGGGTTCATGTGGGTCTGGTCGACTCGCGGCACGTACACCTCCGCCTTGCAATGGCCGCTGAACCTCTTTTTTTACGCGGCCCTGCCCTGCACCTCCGCCCTGGGTGTCTGGTACACGCTGCGACGCCTGCGGCGCGGCGAATATGCGGAAAACGACGTGACGGCCGAGGAGCTGACCGAAGCCCTGCAGGGAGGTGACGCATGCAAATCCTGATCGGCGGGATGCTGGGGCTCATGCTGCTGGGCATGCCGATCGCCTATGCGCTCGGCCTGAGTTCACTCATCTACGTCGCGACCTGCACCGACCTGTCGCTGATGGTGGTCGCGCAGCGCGTGTGCGTGGGCGCGGATTCGCTGGTCCTGCTGGCCCTGCCGTTTTTCCTGCTGGCGGGCGAGATCATGAACGCGGCGGGCATCACGCGCAGTTTGACGCGCCTGGCGCTGGCCATCATCGGGCCGCCGCGCGGAGGACTTTCCTATGTGGTGGTGGCAGTCAACGTGCTGGTGGCGATGGTGTCGGGCGCGGCCGTGGCGAGCGCCGCTGCCGTCGGCTCGACCATGGTGCCGATGATGGAGAAGCAGGGGTATCCGCGCAGTTTCGCGGCAGCCCTCAACGCGGCGGCCGCCACGGTCGGGCCGATCATCCCGCCGAGCGTCGGGTTTATCATTTATGCCTCGGTCTCCGGCGTGTCCGTGGGCAAGCTCTTTCTCGCGGGCACGCTTCCCGGCGTGCTGCTGGCGTGCGGCGTTTTGACCGTGTGCGTGCTGATGGCCTATCGCCACGGCTATCCGGCGGGCGAATGCCACAGCCGGCGCGAGCTGTGGCAGAGCTTCCGCGAAGCCCTCCCGGCGCTGCTGATGCCGGTCATCATCTTGGGCGGGATCTTCGGCGGGCTGGTGACGCCGACCGAGGCGGGCGCGCTGGCGGTCGGTTACGGTCTGCTGGTCGGTTTCGCGATCTACCGCACCCTGCACATGCGCGATCTCGTGCGCCTCTTGACGGTTACGGCCAGGCGCACGGCATCGATCATGATGATCATCGCGTGCGCCTCGTGTTTCGGCTTTCTGATCTCGCACGCGGTGGACGCGGAGCGCATCATCGGCGGGGTGCAGGCGATGACAGGCAGCCGCACCGCGCTTCTGCTGCTGCTGATCGGCCTGATCCTTGTCCTCGGCATGTTCATGGAGGGCGGCAGCATCATGATCATCCTCACGCCGCTGCTGCTGCCCATGCTCGCGGCCTACCGGATCGACGTCGTTCATTTCGGCGTGGTGTTTCAGCTTGCCATCATGATCGGGCTCCTGACGCCGCCGGTCGGCATGCTGCTCTTTGTGCTGACCGGCATCAGCCGGGTGCCGGTCAAAATGCTCGTGCGTTCGCTGTGGCCGTTTTATATCCTGCTGGCGGTGCTTCTGCTGGTCGTGGCGTTTGTCCCTGAACTGTCGCTGTGGTTGACCCGCGGCGCGGGAGGTGTTCTGAAATGAACGGGTTCCGTCTCATTATACCGGCCCTGTTGCTTCTTGCCGCTTCCTGCGGCAGGCCGACAGCCGGTCCGAAGCTCTTTCGGATCGCCTATGCGCAGGGTCCGACCGAGCTGCTGCATCAGGCGGCCGCGCGCATGGCGCGCCAGATTGAGGACGACTCTGGAGGTACCCTGAAGGTTCGCCTTTACCCCGGTGGCCAGTTGGGAAACGAACGCGAGATCATCGAAGGGCTCAAGCTGGGTTGCGCCGATATGATCGTGACCGGCGGCGCGGTGATCGGCTGGTACGCGCCCGAGTTCGGAGCCTTTGAGGCGCCCTTTGTCTGGCGCGACTACGCGCATGTCGAGCGCGCTTGGGCCGGTGATGCGGGTGCGGCCTTGCGGCAGACGATGGAGCAGCGGGCCGACATCCGGTTGCTCAGTCTCTGGTTCCGCGGGCCGCGCTATCTGACGACGACGTCACGCAAGGTGCTGAGTCCCGCCGACCTGAAGGGATTGAAGCTGCGCGTCCCCGAGCTGGAGGTGTTCATCAAATCGTGGCAGGCCTTCGGCGCGAATGTCACCCCGATCCCGTTCACCGACATGTTCATGGCGCTCAAGCTCGGCGTGGTGGACGGCCAGGAGAATCCCTTGGCGACGGTGTATGCGAACCACCTGCACGAGGTGCAGAAGTACATCATGGAGACGCGGCACCTCGTCAGCTTTTATCTGCCGGCTCTGGGTCCCCGTTTCACACGCCGTTTCACGGCTGCCGAGCAGGCGTGCGTGATGCGCGCCTTTGAGGAGGCGACGGCGTGGCACAACCAGGAAGTGGAGCGTGCCGAGGCGACGTACCGGAAGGAGATCGAAGCCGCAGGGGTCGAATTCATTCAGCTCGACGTGGAGCCGTTCCGCAAATTGGCCCGCGAACGGATCCCCGCCGAGTTTAGCGGGATCTGGAAGCACGGGCTTTACGAGCAACTCAGCACGGTGGGGGATTGACAAAACAGGGGAATGACGTTGAAAATGGCGCCCATTGCCATCAACGACGAGGGAGAAACCATGCACGACCGTGAAGAGCTGTTTTTAAAAGAGAACGGGTTGGACGCTGACGGGATTGACCGTGAAGCGCTTCTGACTTCATTTGCCGATGAAATGAATGCCGGCTTGGCAGGCAGGGCGTCGTCGCTCATGATGATCCCGTCGTTTATCTCCATCGACCGTCCAGTGAAGACGGAGACCCCTGTGGTGGTGTTGGATGCGGGCGGCACCAACCTGCGCGCGGCGGTGGTGTCGATTGACGGCACGGGGCAAGCGAGGATCGGCTCGTTCTCAAAGCGCGCCATGCCGGGCACGCAGGGGGCGCTCGGAGCCGAGGCCTTCTTTGACGCCTTCGCGGAGTTCCTGATGCCGATCATTGCCGAGTCGGAGTCGATCGGCTTCTGCTTTTCCTATCCTGCTGAGATCACGCCGGCCTGCGACGCGCGCCTGATCCGCTGGAGCAAGCAGATCGAGGTGCCCGCCGTGGTGGGACAGATGATCGGCTCCGGCCTTCTGCGGCATCTGGCGCAGCGCGGGTATGAGCGCCGCGTGGTGATCCTGAACGACACGGTGGCCACCCTGCTGGCGGGCAAGAGCGCGGGTGTTGCTAAGCCCTATTCTGCCTACGTGGGTTTTATTCTTGGCACCGGCACCAACACGGCTTACGTGGAACGCAATGACCGAATCACCAAGCGCGCGGATCTTGATCCGTCGGGTTCGATGGTGATTAATGTTGAATCCGGCGCATTCCGCGGTGTTCGGCAGTCGGCCTTTGACGTTACCATGGACGCACAGACGATAGATTGCGGGCATTATACGTTTGAAAAAATGATTTCAGGCGCCTATCTGGGATGGCTCGGGTTTACCGTGCTGTGCGCGGCGGCGCAGGCCGGGTTCTTTACGGCCGCGGCCGCCGAGCGGATCGCCGCGTGGCCCACGCTTTCCAACAAGCATCTCGATGATTTCTGCGGCGGCCGTCCGACGCCCGACAACCCGTTCCAAGACACGGCCTTTTCGACCGATGACCGTGAAACGGCAGTCCGGCTTTGCACGCCGGTCTATGCGCGTGCGGCCGTGCTGACGGCCGTGAATCTGGCCTCGGCCATTCTCAAGACCGGAGCGGGGCATGATCCGGCCCGTCCGGTGTGCGTGAACGTGGACGGCTCCACCTATTACCGGACGTTGACGGCGGATTTCCCGCAGCGTGTGCAGCGCGAGCTGGCCGCCTTGCTCAAGCCGCGCGGCATCGCGTACGAGCTGATCCGCGTGGACGAATCGCCCGTGATCGGCGCGGCGGTGGCCGGCCTCATGTGACAATGGGTCGCCCCGTTATTGCGGCGGGGCAGTTTTTTTGAGATACTTCGTCTGACTCTACGTTCCGGTTTGGAACGAACACAGACTACAAAGAAGGGGAAGATCTCATGATGCAGGTTTCTCGCCGCAGTTTCATCAAGGCCGGTGCCGCCAGTCTGGCGCTCGCCGCGCCGGCACTGTCGCAGGCCGCCGCGCCGGTCGGCAAAAAGGCCAAGATCCAGACGGGCGTGCAGCTCTATTCTGTGCGCAAGCTGTGCGAAAAGGATTTGATCGGCACGCTCAAGGCGATCAAGGAGATGGGCTACGTCGGCGTCGAGTTCGCCGGCTACTACGGCAAGACAGCCAAAGAGCTGAAGCAGATTCTGTCCGACCTCGGCCTGGTCGCCTGCGGCACCCACACGGGGCTCGATTCGATCAAGCCGCAGAACATCGCCAAGACCATTGAATTCAATCAGGAGATCGGCAACAAGTACCTGATGGTGCCGGGCATGAACGCCAAGGACGCCCAAGGCTGGATCGATTTCGCGAAGATTTTTTCAGACGCCGCAGTGACCGCCAAGGCGGCCGGCATGTTTGTCGGCTACCACAACCACCAGCACGAGTTTAAAGACAAATTCGACGGCCGCTGCAAGTGGGACATCTTTTTCAGCAACGCGTCGCCGGACGTCTGCCAGCAGATGGACGTCGGGCATGTGGTCTCGGCCGGCGAGGATCCGGTCGCCTGGCTCAAGAAGTTCCCGAACCGCTCGCGAACGCTGCACGCGAAGGAGATTTATCCCGGCCCCGGCATTCTGGGCCAGGTGCCGGAAGGTAAGCAGGGCGTGAAGTGGGACGAGGTTTTCGCGGCCGCCGAGGCGGATGTGACTGAATGGTACATCGTCGAGAGCGAGGCGGACCCGAACACGCTCAACAACATCCGCGGATGCATTGAGTTCCTTAAGTCCAAAGGCCGTGCCTGATGCGGGTCGGGAGCGCGGGCGTCCCCTCCCAATGCCACTGACTTCTCATGTTTTTAATCCGGTTTTTTCTGCCGGGTCTGGGTCAGGGCGTGGCGGCCATGCGCACGGCCAGACGGATCGCGCAGGCCAGGCTCTCTGGTGAGGCTTGGCCTTGCCAGGCAAGATCGAATGCCGTGCCGTGGTCCGGCGAGGTCCGGATGAGGGGGAGCCCCAACGTGACATTGACGCCGGTATCAAAGGCCGCCATTTTAAAAGGAATCAACCCTTGATCATGGTACATGGCCACGTAACCGTCGTAGGGGGGCGGTCGGCCGGAAGCAAGCCAGGTGAAGGCGGTGTCCGGTACGAGCGGGCCCGATACTGCGAGCCCCTCGGTCAGCGCTGCTGCAATCGCCGGCACGATGATCTCGCGTTCCTCGTTGCCAAACAGGCCGCCTTCTCCCGCATGCGGATTCAACGCCAAGACAGCAATGCGGGGCCGTCCGCCTTTGAACCGCGCGCAGGCTGCGCAGGTGAGGCGGATCGTGTGGAGGAGGCTCCGTGTCGTGAGCAGACCGGGCACGTCGCGGAGCGCTTCATGGATGGTCGCCAACGAGACGAACACGCGGTCAGAATGGAAGGCCATACACGGGGTTGCGCCGTTGGTCAGGCTGGAGAGCAGTTCGGTGTGGCCAGGCGTCTGGATGCCGGCCGCATGCAGCGCGGCCTTATTGATGGGTGCCGTGACCAAGGCGGCAGCACGGTTGATTCGTACATCGCGGACCGCTTCACAGATCCACGCATACGCATGGCGCCCGCACGCTGCATGCACAAGGCCAGGCATGATGGTTGCGGCCTCAGCAAAAGGGAAATCATATAGGATGTGTGCCCCTGTGTTGTGCGTGTCCGCCAACGCCCGCGCATGGCCGGGGAGCACCTGCAGCGAAAAAGGCACGGCCAATCCGGCTGACGCGGCGACGCGCTTCAGAATTTCATGGTTGCCGTAGATCAGAAGCTGGCATATCTCAGCAATGCCGGAATCGGACGCCAGGCGTAAAACCAGTTCCGGGCCGATTCCTGCGGCATCGCCGAGTGTCACTGCCAAGCGTGGCCGTTGCCCGGTCATCACGGCTCCTCCTTCGCGCCGATCAGGGTTCATGCGCCGGCAATCAATCGACACGCTTCACGCTGTTCAGCGTGCCATGGTCATTCTGCAGCCAGTCTGGGCATTCAGGGTCCGCGCACCAAGTCCCGTCGATCACGAACTTGTACTGATAATCACCGGGGGGAAGCTGAAGCGTGGCCGTGAAGGCGCCGTCGGCCTTCTTGTCGATCATCTCTTTTGCGGTCGGATCCCAGTTGTTGAAGCTCCCGGCCAGAAAAACTTTGCTGCCCGGTTCCGCACGTACGGTAAACACGACGCGCCGGGTTTTAGAAGCCGCTTTCTTGGCTGTGCGTTTGGCGGGCACAGTCTTGGGTGCCGGCTTCGCCGCCGACTCGGTTCTTACTGCGTTTTTGGAGTTGATTTTCATGTTGATCTCCTGTTTTCTCTTGGTTGCCGCCACATTATCTACAATCGCATAGGGGGTGTCAAGCCCAGGTCGATTAGCGTGAGAGACGCCTGCGTTCTTCCAAATAAGCGCGGACAAATGTGTCGACCGGTTCGTCGGTTTTGACGAGACGGTAATCGACCTTCATTTCGGAACAGGCCTTGCGGTAATCTTCGATGAACTGGCCCATCAGGTCTTTATACTCTTTCGCCATTGTCCGGGGGTCGGCGATCATCCGTTCCCCGGTTTCCAGATCCTCAAATTCGGCGCCGCGTTTAAGATCGAGGTTTAACTCGACCGGATCAAGGGTGTGGAAGACGATCACGTCGTGCAGGTTCTTGCGGAAGTGCGCGATCGCCTTGATGATCTCCGGCTGGTCATCGAGCAGGTCGGAGATGACAATGACCATGGCGCGACGGTTGATGGATTCCGCGATCTGGTGCATGACATCCGCGCCCGCCGTGCCCTTGGCGGGTTTGTAGCCCTGCAAAATTTTCAATGCATTGTTCAATTCATTGAAGGAGTTTTTGCACGGCAGCGCAGCGTCCATTTTCTCGCCGTAGATATACATGCCGACCGCGTCACGCGCCTTGAGGATCACGTATCCCAGCGCGGCCGCAAGGGTGCAGGCGTAGTTGAATTTGGTCGGATACTCGCCGGACGTGTAATTCATCGATCCGCTGCGGTCGACCAGCAAGTAGACGCGCAGATTGGTCTCGTCCTGATACCGCCGGATATAATACTTGTCCGTACGGCCTAAGACTTTCCAGTCGATGCGCTTGAGATCATCGCCGGGCATGTAGGCGCGATGGTCAGCGAACTCGGTGCTGGCGCCTTTTTGGGCACTGCGGTGGCGTCCGGCCAAAGTCCCTTCCACCACATAGCGTGAGTTGAGCGCGAGGCGGTTGAGCTTCGACATCTGGCCGGGCGTCAGGTAGGCGGATATCCCTTCTTTACTCATCAGCGGCTCCTCGGGGGCGTGGCGATCACCCAGAAATCACAGTCGCTGTCGATCATCAGCGCGAACCGTCCGTCCGACCCCAGTTTCAGGAAACGGATGCCGTTGATCAGGCCGCTCTCCGTTGCCACGCCGCGCTGCGTGCCGGAGTCGGTCACTGTTTCAAATTCGACACTGACCGGACTGGACGATTTGCGGCCGATGAGTGTGGCGCTTTTATTGCCGCCGTAAACATCGGCAGGCATCGTTTTGAGCGAGGAGAGCTTGTTGCCCATGCTTTTGCTGTAGAGCGAGTAGCGTTGATTGGCTACACCGGAGAGCCGGCTGAAAGCCTCGATTCTGTAGACCCAAGGATCGCCGAAGCGATCACTCTTTGGGTGTGCCTTGCCGGTCGGCAGACTCAAGACCGGGGCAAGACTGGACGGAAATTCGACATGGTCGGCGTGATAGACCTTAAGCGCCTTTTCAAGTTGGGCATGATCGAGGCGCGTCAACCAGCGGCGGGCCATGATATCCGCGAACCGTGCGACCGGGCGGGCCGCCTTGTCGCCGGTCATCGCGCTTTCGAAAATGCGCACCGCGTCCGCCTGCATGCCGCCGGCCAGCAGATGCCAGGCAGCCAACGTCTTGACAACGGGAAGGAACTCGCCCAGCGTGGAGCTTTTGTCCATCACACTCTGGCAGGCCTCGATCACGGCCTTGTGGTCGTTGGGCGCGCGCACATGCGCGCCCCAGACTTTGAGAAAAGCATCCTCCTGCGGCGTGGCCGCTTGCGCACACGCGCACGCGCACAACACCATGGCGGCGCTGAAAAGGGGCATACCCCAACGGCGTTCGGAAAACATGAGAGATGCAGGCATGACCGACATTAACGCGTGCTCGAATACATCAGGATGTTCACGCCTAGCTTGAGCGCGTCATCCTCGAGGTAACTGTTGCAATACTTGTTGGGCGAGAATTCCCAAGCGCCGGCCATGCCGATCGGGCTGTAGATCACGGCGGGGTTGCCTTCAATCTCGACCGACAACACCTGCGGCGCGATCGCCGGGGCGTTATTGTAGGACTTTGCGAGGGCCGGTGTCACTTTCATGCTTGAGATGTCGTTCGGCAGACGGAAAAGCGGATGGCCAGTCCGCAGAGCGCTGAATGAGGTGCCGGGCAGCACGCGCGCCAGGTTCTCGCGGAAAGAGACGTCAAAGGCCTTGCGGCCGCAGCACGCCTCGGCGATCAACAGGCCGCCGTGTGTCAGGTAGTTGCGCAGCGCGGCGATTTCATCGGGCTTCATAGAGAAGGATTCGTGGCCCGTCATGTAGAGCACGGGGGAGTCGAACAGCTTGGGGTCTGTCAAGCGGATCTCTTGGGTTGAGAACTTCACCGGGACGCCGGTTTTCACGTTGTATTGGGACAGCAGCATGGACAGGCCCACGTGTCGCGTTTTCCACTCGCCGTCATAGATGACCTGCGCGATGTTCATCGAGCCCGCAGCCGAGACTTGCTTCGCGTCCTCAAAGCGGGTCTTCTTCATGTTTTCCAACGTCCAGTTGCGCATGGCGCTGGCATAGCTCAGGATATTCATGCCGAGCTGCTGGGCGGACTCCGGTTCATAGGCGATGATATTGTCATCCTCCAGCGGATCCCAGCCGACTTCCATCCCGAAACGTGAGACGATCGCCACAGTACGGCAGTCGATCGTGACGCCATCAAGCCAAGGTTCATTGCCGTTGAAAACAGCACGTACGCCCGGTCGGTAGTTCACACGGTCAAGACTGTAGTAGGCATGGAAGATCGGATGATCGGGGCTGAGCCGCCTCACTGGCGCCTCTGGGAAAACTTCGTTGAGGACCTTGATCGCTGAGTCGTAGAAGGGTTTTGAGCCCATGCCGGCATTCAAAATGATCGTGCCGCCTCGCAGCAGGTACTCGCGCAGTTTTTTCTTCTCCTCGTCGTTAACGCTCCAGTGGTAGTGCCCTGAACGGTAGAGGATCGGGTTCTGGTCAGGGTCTGCATCGATCTCGGCAAACGACTTGGCCTCGAAGTCATAATCGACCTCGGCCATGCCTTTGAGCGCCTTCAGCAGATTGTTCAGGTCGTTCGGTCGCGCGTTCCAATCCTGTTCGCCGTACTGCGAAGTCAGCTTGGTGAACATCGTCGGGGGCTTGGGCGGATTCTTCTTTTCAGAACGGGACGCCGGGGTTGCCGGCGGAGGCGGATAGGGTATGAACGTCTCGCCACCCGCCATGTTTGCGGGGGGCGGCGGGATTTCTTGGCGGGGCGGCGGCGGAACAAACCCGGTTTCATCAGAACCGTCCCCGTCAAAAATATGTGCGCCGCACACGCTCAACGCCGTGGTCACGGCAAGGAGGAAGGCAAGCGTCAATGGAATGCAACCTGTTACAAACGGTTTCATGATGACTCCTGTCATTTAACTGGCCTTTTATCGAACCAGGTAATTATGTGAGTTGAGACGTTCATAAGTCAAGCACCGTAATCGGTTAGCCCGCCAGGCGCAGGAGGTGGAAGGAAGAGAACGTTCAACCCGGCGCAGGGGGGGGCCTGGGTGAGCGTTTCAATCAAGGAACCTGTTGCAGAGACGCGATAAAAGCGTCGGCTTCGGCGATGGCGGATTCCATGTCGCGCACCAAGCGGTCGACATTCGATTGGATCGCTCCCAGTTCACCATCCAGCGCGGAGATGGCGCGAGCATTGAGGTTGTGCTTCATAAACAAAACCTGGTCGCGCAGGGGCGTCAACACCGGGTCCAGTTTCGCCTCGGCCTGTTTCATCGCGGCGATCAATTGGGTGTACTTGGCCCGTGTACTGTCGAGCTGCCGCTGGCTGGCTGCCCGCAGCGTGTCGCTGGCGTACTGTTTGATTTCATCACGCCATTCATTGAACAGCGCTTGCGAAACCTCTTCCACCGACCTGATGCGTTTGCGAACGTCGTCCGCACCCGCCTCGCTCCTCTTCAGCGTGACATTGAGCGTGTTGTACTCCTTCTCGAGAACTCCGCCCTGGAAATGGACAACACTTTTGAACTGCTCCATTGCGGTGACGAACTGTTGCTTGGTCTCGGCTTGCGTGTCGCGCGCCTCTTTCACACGCTCCACGAAAAGATCACGTTTGTGGATGCCGAATTTCTCCATCGCCCCGAAGTAGAGCGTATTGCAGCCGGCAGCCAAGCAGAGGGCCGGCAGCAGCCAGATCCCGTAAGACCTCATGAAGGTGCTCCTTTCTGGGTGACGCATCAGCGTTTGCGGTTGGAGGAGGCGGCTTCAGAAAGCCGGTTGAGCTCGGCCTGATCGAACGGGGCCAGTTCGCCCTGACGGCTTTTCACCTTGCGGAGTGTTTCGCGGGCACGTTCGGTTTCACCCTTCTTCAGGAGAATCCGGGCGAGCGTGATCTGGACCCGCAAGTCCTCTTTGAACAGGTCAATGGATTTGCGGACCGCCTGTTCCGCCTCATCGAGGTTCTTGTCTGACTCCAGCAAGACCACAGCCAGCGTTTCCCAAGCCACATACAGCTCCGGGCTGATGGCGAGGGCTGCGCGCACGTGTTTTTCTGCCTCGTCAAATTTCCGGATGCGCCGGAGCACCTCGGCCAAGTCGTTCAGCGCGGCCGCGCTGGCATGACTTTCAACGCTGCGGCGCAGGAAATCTTCCGCTTCGCCGTATTCGCCTTCTTGCAGGCGCAGCGACCCCAGCACATAGTTGGCGAGCGCATGCTTGCGGTTCGTGCGCAAAACTTGGCGCGCGTGCAGTTCGGCGTTCTCTTGGTCGTTCATGGCGATGTCAAGTTGCAGGATCATGTCCTTGACGCCGGCGATGTCGGGGCGCAACATGGACGCCCGCAGAAATGCGTCACGAGCGGGGCGTTGGTATTTTTTGCCTTTTTTAAGCGCGGTCTGCGCCCGGGTGATCTGGATGAAATAATTGTCGGAAGTTCCGGCGATTTTTTCCATTTTGGGCAGGACAACAGTCTCGATCTCGTCCGCCTGGCCCTGCTGCAGTTGGACCATGGCCAGCATCGCCCAGGCCTGCAAGTTTTTGGGCTGAAGGTCGGTCGCTTCCTGCAGGGCGAGGCGCGCGCGGTCGAGATCGTTGTTCATCAAATGGATGACAGCCCACTCGACCCCCAGCGCGCCGCGTGTGTCGCCGGACTGAGCGGCCTGTTCCAGCCAGCTCTTCGCCTTGTCCAATGCGCCTTCCTGAACGGCAAGACGGGCCAGACCCAACATGGCCGCACGGTTGCCGGGATCCGTCTTGATCATGTCTTGGTAGATCGCTGCGGTCTTGTTCTTGTCGTCGGAAAGCGAGTAGATGGCGGCCATCGTTTGCATGGCCGAATTGCGTTGTTCGGTCGGCAGCAGGTTGATTGCGCGTGTCACGCCGGCTAAAGCCGCGCCGGTTTGGCCGGAGAGTGCCCAGCCCCAGCCGAGGCGCGCAAACAACTCCGGCGACCGGACGTAGCCGTAATAACGCGAAAGCGACCAGAGCGGGTACTGGTGCTTCAACCCGGCGACGAAGTCCTTAAGCTCGCGCTCGATCGACTCTTTGCTGGCGCTGGCCGAGGCCGCGCCGCGGCGCGCCATTTCGAACCGGTTGAACAGCACGGATATGTTTTCGGGATCAAGCGCATTGTGGACGTGCGTATAGACGGCAAAAGCATCGTCTTCTTTGCCGAGATCTTCCAGCAACACCCCCAGATTGTTGGCGACGAAACCCATGTGGCGGCGCAGGTGCAGACGATGGCGCACCGTCGGGTCCGTGCTGGCCTTCTTGCTGGCGGCCAGCACCGGGTCCATCTCTTTCCAGAAAGCCATATAGTCGCTGAAAAGCGGCACGTTTTGGTACGCCTGGATGTCACGGGCGCCGGCGAAGAAGAAATATTCGGGAACCGGGGTCAGGCCGGCCGTGTACCAGAAATCGGGGACCCCGAAGACCGCCACCTTTTTCTCAATCTCTTTGTCCATGGCGAACCAATCTTGAATGAAAGGCAGAATACCGAGCGCCAGCGTGTTTTTCATGCGCTGGAGGTCATCCGGGGCAAACAGGTTTTTGCTTTCGATCTGCCGGGCCATCCATTTGAGATAGAAGGGGCTCATGTCGTTCTGCAGGCAGAGCAGATTCAACTCCTGCCCGCGCTCGCGCGCCAAGATCTGCAGGTGGGCGTCCAGCGTGCCGTCGGTCACGAACCATGTGCGCGATCCGAGACGGTCGAGGATCTCGCGGGCGCAACGGTCGGCAAAGGCCCCGAGCGAGCCGCGGCACTCCATGGCGTTGATGAGTGCGGCGAAGATCACGACCGCAATCAGGGGGTACGTGATGATCAGCCCGAACCAGTCGCCGGCCTGTTTGGTCACGACCGAGGTGGCATGCCCGCGTCTGGGACGCTCGACCTTGAGCAGAAGATACCAGTAGGCCACCAAATAGCCCGCCGTCATCGCTAACAGGGTATAGGCCCAAACCGGCAGGCGTCCCAGCGGCTTGAGGATTTCCCAGGGGGAGATCGCGGCATTGCAGAGGCCAAGCATCACCAGCACGGTCAGCGTCAGGTGCAGGATGTACTGGCTCCACGACCGCTCATTGTTCAGTGCCCGGAAGGAGGCGAAAAAGGCCGCGAGCCACGGCACAATGCTGGTCAGGAGCAGAATCAGCCAGTTGACGCGCGGCAGACCGGAGCGCAGCTCAGCCAGTTGGGCCTTCCAAACCGCGACCATCACGTCCAGGGGCGACGTGAAACCCAAGGCTTCAGCGTCCTGCGAAACCATGAACCCGCGCGCGGCCAAGTAATAAAGCCCCAGCCCCGCCGCCGAGATCAGCCCCATCCAGGCAACACGAGCCAGCGAGAGCTGTTTCTGTTTCCACAGCACGAAGACCAGAAACACCAAGAACACCGGCGCCAAAGGTATGAACATCACCGACTCGACGACCCCGACACCCTGCAGCAGCGCGAAAGCGACAAGGAAAACACGCCATTGGGTGTGCGCAAAAGAAATCAGCAGCGAGGCGGACGTCAGGGCCAACAACATGTTGAAGCTCTGATACTGAAGGCGCGTCGCCGACTGCCAGACTGGGGCGGCGAACATGAAAGCGATCGCGGAGACCACGCCCGCCCACTGCGACACGCGCGCCGAATACTCGACGGAGTACTCCTCGTAAATGAGCTCATGGATCAGAAATGCCATGAGACGGTAGAGAAGACCTACCGTAACGACCGTGCACAGCATGCTGAACAGGTTTAATCGAAGGGGGAGCGTGAACAGGGAGATCGAACTTAACCATGAGACGATGGCTCCCCAAATGGGCCGAAGGGGCAACTCCAGCGGCGTGACTCCGCTGTAAGTCGCCATCAGTCGCGCCGACTCCCCGGGATAAACGCCGGTGGATAGCGTAAACCGATAAACAAACAGCGCAAGTAAACACAGCCCTGCCGTTAAGAGGCGATCCGTTTTCCGTTTTTGGGGAAAGATCTCTTTAAAACCAGTTACCATCGTTTTACCACCTGAAATAAAACCCGACCCGCACCGCCGTGCAAAGTCCAGCCCAAACAACCTTACAAACAGCGTGAAGTGTAGCGGTTCTTCAGCGTGTACGCAAGCCTTGGGAAGGCTGGCGGGCTTGCAGGCGTTGCACCAATAAAAAAAGACGCAGGCCTTACGCCTGCGTCTGTGTCGCCGATCACACCGTCCTGTCAGTTATTCGTCCTCGAGCTGAGCCGCGATCGCGTCGTCGATGTCCATGTTGGTGTAGACGTCCTGCACGTCGTCATGCTCTTCCAGCGCGCCGACAAACTTGTTGACCGCTTTGGCGACCGACAACTCGGTGACCGGCACCAAGGTCAGCGCCACGAGGCCGACCTGCGAGTTTTCCTGGTCGAACGCGACGCCGGCCGCCTCCAGTGCCGCGCACACTTCTGAGAACGCCGCAGGCTGGCAGGTGACGGTGAAGCCGCCCTCTTCCGACAGCAGATCATCCGCGCCGGCGTTGAGCACCGTTTCCATCAGTCCTTCTTCAGTCACGCCTTCGGCCGCCGGAATCATGATCGTGCCCTTGCGCTCGAAACCGCGCGAGACCGAACCCAGACCGGCAAAGTCCGAACCGTTCTTTTTGAAGATGTTGCGCACCTCGGCCGCCGCGCGGTTCTTATTGTCGGTCAGCACCTTGACGACCAGACCCACGCCGCCCTGGGCGTAGCCCTCGTAGGTGATCTCTTCGAGGACGTCGGCGGCCAGCTCGCCCGTGCCCTTTTTGATGGCGCGGTCAATGTTGTCGTTGGGCATGTTGACCGCTTTGGCCTTCGCGATCAGGGTGCGCAGCGTGGGATTGCTGTTGGGGTCACCGCCGCCGCCCTTGGCGACGATCGTCATTTCCTTGGCGATTTTGGAGAAGATCTTACCGCGCTTGGCATCCGCCGCGCCTTTTTTGTGCTTAATGGTGGACCACTTATTATGACCGCTCATCGTTACCCTTTCAACCGCGCACGGCGCGGCTCGTTGACTCTCTACACTGTTCTACGCGGGCGTGTTCGAACCCGCGCCCACAGCACCTTCGCCTGCGGGCATGTTCTGCCCCAGCAGGTCGGCGGGCGCTTCGCCTTCAAACTCCTGTATCCAGCCGTTCTCGAAGCCGAGATCCCCGGCCGCCTCAACCAGTACCGCATACTCGTCAGCCGTGACTCGGCGGTCCCAGCCCGGCGTCTGCAACGCGCGGTGCAGCGGCGTGTACTGCGACATCACGCTGATGTGGATGCCGCTGCCCACATGCTTCGCCAGCCACTCGAGATTCTCAACCGCCTCGGCGACACGTCCCGGCAAAGCCAATATCCGGCAGATCACGCCGCGCAAGGCGATCCCGTCGGTATCGGTCTCCAGCGGGCCCAGATGCTCCCAGAACCACCGCAACGCACTGCGAGCCGCCCCGACATACGCCTGCGCATCGGAACCTTCCGCCGCGCTCTCGGGCCGGGCATAGCGCAGGTCGATCAACGCAATGTCCGCCAGATCGGCGAAGGCTTCCAATGTCTCCGGTGACTCGAAACCCGACGTATTATACACAAACGGGAGGGCGATTCCAGCGCGAAGTAATGGCGTCACCGCCTCGCGGATCTGCGGCAGCCAGGGGGTGGGGGAGACCAGGTTCCAGTTGTGGCAGCCCTGCCGCGCGAGTTGCTCGAAGATGCCGCGCAGCGCCTCCACCGTGAGGTCGTCACCGCGCCCGGCCTGGCTCCACGGATGATTCTGGCAATAGAGGCAGCGCAGCGTGCAGTGCGAGAAGAAGACCGTGCCGGAGCCGCGCGTGCCGCTGACCGGCGGCTCCTCGCCGAAGTGCGGGCCGTAGCGGAAGACGCGCGGCAGCAGGTCGGCCTTGCAGTAGCCTGTCTGGCCGGCGAGGCGGTTGACACCGCACGCGCGCGGGCAAAGGCGGCAGGAATGGAGGTCTGAATTCATAGGATGATTAACTTTCAACTTTCAACGTTCAACTCTCAACTCTCAAGTAGAACCCCATGGGACGTGGAATTCATTCGCAATTCTCTCCACTTGGGCGTTGAGAGTTGAACGTTGAGAGTTGAGCGTTCATTCCTCTCCCCACTTGAGAGTTGAGCGTTCATTCCTTCTTTTCTCCCGAATCACGGGCTCACCGCCCGGTAAAAGCGCGCGGGCGCGGTGTTGGTGTCCGAAACCTCCGTGACCGCGCCGGTGGCGGAAAAGGTCCCGAGGCTGGCCCATGCCGCGTTCGTCAGGCTGTCGCGGAACTCCAGACGGAAGGAGGCGAGGCTCGTCACCGCGATCCGAAAGTGAATGACATTCGTCCCGTTAGGCAAAGCGAGTGCGCTTAAGCCAAGGGCTGTTAAGACACCGGTAGAAGGTTCTGGAATGTTAGCAGTAAAAGTAAAAGTTCCAGGTTGCGAACCAAAAGGAGTAAATCCTGAAATGTCATATTGGCTAGAATCCAACCTCTCACTACCATCTAAAATTGCAGAACCATCTCGCAATCCAAAATTACCATCGTTATTAGCATCATAAAATACTGCCCAAGAATAATCAGGATTTGCTCCAGCACCAGTATTTGCAGTGTATACTTCACCAACATTACCAAAATAACTTAAAGTAACATTTCCATTCAATAGGTCAAAACCACCAATAGCCACATTCCCAAGAGTAGGATGTGCCCAGTATAAAATTCCTGCACATTGATTAGGTAAAGAACTTGAAGTGGTAGAAGTATAAGTTTGAGAATATTCAGCAGGAATAGACCCGACTATTTCACTAAAAGAATTCCAATTAACAGGCGCTGCCTTTGCTTCTCTAGCACCGAACATAGCACTTGCTCCAACCATTCCTGCTAATGCATTTTTTTAATAATCCATTTGCCATGCTTGTAGCCCGTGTCCACGGGCGTGACATGCCGGATCGGTCGTTCTCGCATAACCTGTTGGCTGTCAGGAAGTTTCCCGGCGTGATACGGCTCATGGCGCGTTTCCATGGCGTGTCCCGGCTGCGGGTTTGTACGGGCGGACGTCCCGGACGCCCGAAATGCGCCCGCCGGACATCTACCCTGTTTTCGGCGGTCCGGGACGTCCCGCCGTAACGAAGCGAAGTAAAACCTTTGACTGTCACTTTCATCGATGCGGTCAACTGTAGACGGAAGGCTTGCTGCTTTCAAGAGAATAACTTTCAACGTTCAACGTTCAACTCTCAACTCTCAAGTGGAACCCCATGGGGCGTGGAATTCATTCGCAGCTCTCCCCACTTGAACGTTGAGCGTTGAGCGTTCATCCTCTTCTCCGCTTGAGCGTTGAGCGTTGAACGTTGAGCGTTCTTTCTATTCTCCCGAATCACGGGCTCACCGCCCGGTAAAAGCGCGCTGGCGCGGTGTTGGTGTCCGAAACCTCCGTGACCGCGCCGGTGGCGGAAAAGGGCCCGAGGCTCGTCCACGCCGCGTTCGTCAGGCTGTCGCGGCACTCCAGACGGAAGGAGGCCAGGTTCGTCACCGCGATCCGAAAGTGGACAATGTTTGTGCCGTTAGGCAAAGCGAGTGCGCTTAAGCCAAGGGCTGTTAAGGCACCGGTAGAAGGTTCTGGAACGGAATACCATCCAGAAGCACTTCTTCCAGAACCGTCTATTCCTCCTACGGCCAAAGGTATTCCACCATACGCAGAAATATTAGCAAAAGAAACCAAACGAATGCGAGCGAAGCCCGCAACCCAAGATTCTCATCACGAAGTCACGAAGGACAAGAAGATGGGGTGAGTCATTAAAAAACTTCGTGCCTTCGTGATGCAACAACTTTTTTTGTTGTGCTTGCCGGTTCGTAAGGCACTCCTAACTCTTCCTTGGCGGAGGATGCAACCGCATTCCTTTGCCTATTCGTGCCGCAGAGCGGTGAGGGGATCGAGCTGGGCGGCCTTCCAGGCCGGGTGCGTGCCGAACGAGATGCCCGTGATCACGGAGACCGCCAGAGCGACGATCAGCGATTCGGAGGTCACAACGGCCTTGAGGCCGGCATCGCCGCCCATGCGCGAGATCCACTCGGCGGCAGCGGCTGTCGCAATGCCCAGCCCGGCACCGAGCCCGCCGCCGATGGAGGTCAGCAGGACCGATTCTGCGAGGAACTGCCACAGGATATCGCGCTTGCGCGCGCCTAGCGCTCGCCGCACGCCGATCTCGCGTGTCCGCTCGAAAATGTTGGCGAGCATGATGTTCATGATGCCGATGCCGCCCACCAGCAGGGAGATCGCGGCGATCGACGTCATCACCACGGTGAAGATGCGCTGCGTGCGGCGCGCGCTCTGCAGCAGTTCGTAAGGGACTTGCACTTCGTAGTCGACCTGCGCGTGCGCCGCGCGCAGGTAGGCACGCAACCGGCCGGCCGTGCCTGGAATCGCGTCAATGTTTTTGGCCGCGAGATAAAGGAAGTCATAATCCACCCGTTCAGCCATGCCGCGGCCCATCCGGACGGTGATGCCGCCCCAAAGGGAAGTCGCCGTCTCCAATGGCATGCAGACGAGGTTGTTGAGTTCGATCTGACCGCCGATGCGGCCTCCCCCCGGACTCTCCATCAAGCCCACCACACGGAAAGAGACGCCGCCGATGACAATGGATTGGCCGACAGGATCACGGTGGCCGAAGAGTCGGCGCGCGGCCTTGATGCCAACCACGCAGACCGGATCCAGGATCTTGCCGTCGGTCGGTACCAGGAATCGGCTGCGTCTGTCCACCAGCCGGCAGCGGGTCACCTCCAGAAAGGCCGGTGTGGAGGCGATGGCCTGGATATCGGTCGACGTCTGCCCCAGAAAGATTTCCCGCCGCACGTTCATGACCGGCACGAGCAGGCGCACATTTTCGAAAACGGCTGTGATGTGCTCGACATCGCGCTGCGTGATGCCGTAGCGTTGGGTGTACGAACGGGTTGTCTGCTGCGCGTTGCCTTCAGCCGGTTTCACCGAACGCAGGATGATATTGTCGACACCCTGCGACTCGATCTGGCGCAATGCCTCGCGCCGCCCGCCCTCGCCGATGGCCAGCATGGCCACGACCGCGGCAATACCCAATACGATGCCGAGCGTGGCCAGCAGCGACCTCACCAGATGCCGCGTCAGGCTCGCATAAACGGTGCCGCCCATTTCCAGCAGGTTCATGCTTCGCTGGCCCTCCCGTCATGGATCGTGACCGCCTGCGTGGCATAGGTGCGGTAGGCCGGGTTATGCGTCACCATGATGACGGTCTTACCGCTGCGGTGCAGTTCCTGAAAAATACCCAACACCTCCAGCCCGGTCTTTTCGTCAAGATTCCCGGTGGGTTCATCGGCCAGGATGACGGGCGGGTCGTTGGCGAGCGCGCGCGCGATGGCGACGCGCTGGCATTGGCCGCCCGAGAGCTGGGTGGGACGCGAGCCGTAACGGCCGTTCAACCCGAAGCGGTCCAACAGCGCTTGAGCCCGCCGGCGCATGGCCGCGCGTGGAAGGCCTGCATACTGCATCGGCACGCAGACGTTCTCAAGGATCGTCAGGTGTGACAGCAGGTTGAAGGATTGAAAAACCATGCCGATCATTTTACAGCGAACCGCTGACGTGACGTCATCGTTGAGCCCCGACACCGCGCGGCCCTCCAGCAGGTAGGTTCCGGCGGAGGGACGCATCAGCAGGCCGAAGAGATTCAGCAAGGTCGATTTACCCGAGCCGGACGGGCCCATCACGGTCAGGAACGCGCCATGCCTGACAATGAGGTCAGTGGGACGCAACGCAAAAATCTGCGTGCCACCGGCTTCATACGTTTTGGCCAGTCCGCGCAGTTCGATCAACGGGGCTTGGGGAGACGGCGTATATGGACGCGCGCCGCTCATGGCGTAAGCGGCTCCACGATGCGGGTGTCCAAAATATCCAGCGCCGTCCGATCAAGCACGAACAGCACGTCCAGTCCGCGTACGGCCGCGTACCGTTTGCCGAAACCGGCTTCGCGACCGATCTGGAGCGTTTTGCGTACGGCATCCCGCGCATCGACGTCGATGCTGACCTCAAGCCAAGGCTCGCGCAGTCCGAAGGCGGCAAAACGTTCTGACGCCAGACCCACACCTTCGATGCGGTCGGCCCGCAGATTTTCAACGCAGGCGAGCAGAGCCTGCAACCGCTCATCGACGATACGTCCGGCCGTGCCATCGCCCAGATGCCATAGCGCCTCACTGCTCGCGCGTTCCACGATGGCGGCGGGTGTCCCTTCACGCGTGACAGCAATCCGCCGCACGCTGGCGCGCGGAAGGCTTAACACGCTCTTTTCGCGTAAACTGAATACGCCGGCCATGTTGACGAGGGCCGGCGGCAGATTGCTGGATGCGATCCGATAAACAGTTGGCGCATTCGTGAAAACCAGATTGAAAACGGCACCCTCCAGGTCTCCGGGGACAACCAGGAAACGCCATGCGCCTTGTTCCGCAGTCAACTCGACGTGACTGATCGGCAGGGATCGTTCATGAACGGCGGATTGGGCATCTTCTCCGTTCTCTAAGATGGCGTCAGCTTTCAGCCTCAACAGCCGGTCGACTGTGTCGCGCACCGCAAACTGGTCCGCCTCGTCAGAAACAGGCGCCTCAAATCGCCAGAGGCCATTGGTCTGGGTCAACACGTACAGCGCGTCATCCAGATGGATCTGCAAGCGCCGCACGCCTGCGGCAGACCCGAAAAAGGGCCGTGGATCGCGCAAGCTGGCAACCGACAGCCTGAAGGCGTCAGCCACTGCGTTTGACACCGCACCGATCGCTTCGCCACCCGGCAGGAGCGCATAACAGAGCGATGTGGCGCCATCGAGCGTGTGTCCCAAGATGATTTTTTCAGGCGGCATGCCGCCTTCCTGCACATTGAGTTGGATACCGGAGTCGGGCCCCAGCCCGTAAAGCCCCATCCTTGTTTTGAGTGCGGAGTCGGTCTGGGCAACATCCATGACATTTGAAACTGTGGGCCAGACAAAATGCGAGAGCCTTGCCCCGTAAAGCGTATTGAGAAGGTTGTCAACCCGTTCGTCATCCGCAGGGGCCGCAGCCGGCTGGACCAGCCGCCAGGTGCCCGTGTCTTTCGACAGCGTGATGAATGGGCGGCCGGGCGCGCGCACCTCGAGTGTACGGACTGCACTGCGGGCACCATGCAGCAGCTTGCGCGAGCGGAGATCGTCGGCCGTTTGAGGGATCGCGTCGAACAATGCGGCCGGCACAACCAAGATCTGGTCAGAGCCGTCAACACGCAGATACAGTTCGTTGCCAAGCGGTGTAAAGGCACCTAAAAAAAACGATTCGCGGCGCTGCATGCCTTCCAAAGTCACATGGATGCGGGCCGGTGACAGACCGAAATCACGCAGGGAAAGCTCGCGCTTGCGGAGTTCTTGAAACGCGATGACATCTTTAACCCGCGCCGTTTCAAACGCATCGAGCAAGCGTGCCACGGTGCCTTGTTCAACCTGAGCGGGGAAGGGGGCTGTCATGTGCCAGCGCCCGTCCGTCAACTCGACGCGCATCCGCGCCTCGCCGCGGTCAATGGTCAGGCGCGCCACGCGGCCCAAGGCCTCGTCGGTCACGCGCGAACGGGTGTTTTCCTGCACGCCAAAGGTCTGTTGTTGCACATGCAGACGCCATAACAGCAGCGCACAAACCGCGATGGCCGTCAGCAAAAAAAGAATGATTCGTCGGTTGCCCATATCCGTTTTCTACCGCCTTGTTCGCCTAGACGCCAGACAGAACGCAAGGAAGGCACAGAGCGGCACGACACCTGCGGCGCCCGCCATGAAAAGAATCCACTCGCGCCGTGTAAAGCCTGTCACCAGTGTGGCGTCACCGCCCAGCGAGGGCGCGGAGCCCATGTCGATGCCGGCCAGCCAGGCTACGGCATTCACAAAAAAATCACGGTTTGCGCTTGCGCGCGAGGCTAACATGCCGTTCATGACAAAATCGGTCTCGCCGATCACGCACAGGCGTGTCGGGCGGAACGCCACGTCCTTCGCGACGTTGGCGCCGCGTTCAGAGACGGCCGCGACCGCCAATGGCCCTGGCGGTTCGGTCTGAGGATCGAACTGCCGCGGGAATACATCGGGACGGCTTTCGCCCCAGCCGTTTGCAGCGGTCGAAGCCAGCAGGGTGACCTTGGGCTGGTCCGCGCCGGCCGGTGCGGACGGTTTGCTCAGCGCCTGGAGGCAGTGGGCGTTGTTGAAAACCAGGGAGGCGTTCTTGAGTTCGCGCGTGATGACGTGGTCGGCAAAGCTCGACAGCACGACCTCTTGGCCGGAGAGCGTTTGCGGGCCGGCCGCAAAAAAAGGCAACAGCTCGATACCCCACTTGGCAAGCACGACTTCCATTCCGGTTGCAACATGGGCGGCCGCCAGATAAAGCAACCTCCCGCCATTTTGCAGGAAGACGTCAAGCAGCGCGATTTCGTCCGTGTTCAATGCATAGCGCGCGCCGGCCATGACCAACACGTGGCAATCATCAGGAATGCGGCTCAGTCCGGGCAGCGTGAGAGGCTTAAGATCAAAACCGCCTCGCTTCAGTTCTCGGGCGATATCCGAAAACCCATGCAGTTCATCGTAGTCGTCAAAGCGCACTTCGCCATGCCCCTGTAACCAATAGACGGCCGCCCGCTCGAAGGGCAGCGCCAGACGCGCGATCGCCGCCGCGCACACGCTTTCGCCGCGGAAAACACCCAGCTCTCGGTGGTCGCGCGCATTGAGTTCCTCGCGGGTGCGCAACGGTGAACGCTGCGCGACCATCTCGTCAAGTGTCACGATCAGCCGGCGGCGCTGACGTTCCAGCAGCAAGGTGTTCTCCGGCACCTCCAGCGCCGCGAGCTGTCCCGCCCGGGCCAGGTCCCATCGGGGGTCGACGTAAAGGATGACAATGTCGGCGCCGGCCACGCTGCGCGAGGCTTGCCGCAACCCGCGCAACAGCCGAGAGACCGGCCTGAACATCGGGTGCCGACGGTCCATGAAACAGGTGATGCGGATCGATCCTTGCGTGTCGGCTAAGATGTCGCGCGTGCGCGCTGAGACATGCGTGACTTTACCGACATTGACCTCCCACGTTAACGCTGTGTGGTAGGCCAGCGCCACGACCAGGAAGCAGAGCACACCGCCCAGCGCAATGGCCAGCAGCGTGGAGATCTGCAAGGCAAGGCGTCCTGATTTCGGTGTCTGGATAGGGGCGGGTTGTTTTCTCACGGCATCATCCCCGCAGGCGCAGCAGCGCCAGCAGTTTGGAACAGGCGAACAGGAAGAAAAGAGTCGTTGCGACATAAAGCGTGATAACGGACGTCATAAAAAGACCGGTCGAAAAATCATAAACATGCACCAGCAGCGGCATCCACGCCACAGACGTGCGCACGCCGGGCAGCCAGGCCAGGATCGCCGCATAAACAGCAACCGGCAAGGCGCTGCACACGATTAGCGAACTGACGGCGGCGGCCGCTTGGTTGCGGAAAAGCACCGAGATCATCGTGCCCGCCGCGCACCAGGTCGATGCTTGCAACAGCAGGATTAGGGCGGTCGCGGCGATCGCGGCCGCGCCGGCCGGTGCAAGCAGAGGTGCCGACAGCGCCGGCAAGAGCAGCACCGGAACCAGCAATGACAACCCCAGCGTCACGGCAATGACAGTCATGGCAGAGAGGAACTTGCCGAGAACGAGGTCACGCTCACGGATCGGCGCGGACAACAACAGGTCGATCATGCCGGTCGCGCGCTCTTCGGCGAAAAGGCGCATGGTCAGCACGGCGCTCAGGAGCGGCAGCCAAGGCGCGGCCGACAACCCCCAGATGCTCTGGATCTGCAGCACGCTGCCCTCGTTGTTGCGGAGCGTCATCACGAACGTCCACCCGTAAACCGCCAGAAATGCCGCTACGGGCACGCCGCAGGAGAAGGCGCCCTGGAAGGCGCGGACCTCGCGCAGCCAGATCACTTGGATCGCCTTCATGGCAAGACCCCCTGCGCGTTGCTCTGGCCAACCAGGAGCCTGTCAATGCGCGCCGTCAGTTCGGCCCGGTCAAAATCACTGGTGCGGAACAGGGCCGCGATGCGGCCGCGGTCCAGCACGATCACGCGCGTACACCAGTTCAACAGCTCGTCGAGTTCGTGGCCAGTCACAACCACTGCCGCGCGCGATGAGGCGGCCGACAACGCCGCACCGCACGCCGCGCGTTGGGGCCGGTCAAGTCCGGCCAGAAGATCGTCCAGCAGCAGCAGCTTGGGATGCGTGCTCAAGGCGTCTGCCAGGCTGACGCGCTTGCGGTACCCGTGGGAGAGCAGGCGGATGCGCGTATTGTGCATGCCGGAAAGACCGCTCACAGCCAAAGCCTCGCTGACGCGCCGCCGCACACGCATGGCGCGCTCGCCTTTCAAACGCACGCGGTAGGTCAGATACTCCTGAACGGTCATGTCGCTGTAGAGCGGGTTATGCTCCGAGAGGTAGCCGATGCTGCGTCGGTATTTAACAGGCCGCAGCAGCGAATCGACCCCTTGCAGCCGTACGGTTCCGGCGTCCTGCATCAGCAGGCAGGCCAGGATTTTAATGAGCGTCGTCTTGCCCGCTCCGTTGGGGCCGGTCACCGCGACGATTTCACCGGGCGCCACGTCAAACGTGATGTCCGTCAGGATCCGGTTCGCGCCATAAGAAAAGGTGATATGAGCAACATCCAGCATCGTGGGGCATTCCTCACACGCTTGTGTCCACAAAGGGCGCCAGGGCCGCTTCCAGTGCGGCCAGCCGCTCGCGCAACAACGCCGCGTCGCGCGTCTCGACAATCAGCCGCAGATAGGGTTCGGTGTTTGACTTGCGAACGCTGAGCCAGCCGTCGGCGTCGTCGAGACGCACGCCGTCGATCTCGCAACGGGTGGCGTCGTCACTCCAGGCTTCGGCGGCCGCGAGCGCCGCGTCGATCGCCCGGTCTTTCTCGGCGATGCGGTAGTTCAGCTCGCCGGAATTGGCGTAGCGGCAGATCGGAGTCATGAGGGCATGGAAGCTCACGCCACGGCGTTTGGCGTCAGCCAGTGCGGCCA
The DNA here is from genome assembly GCA_017999015.1 of Kiritimatiellia bacterium. Taxonomy (GTDB): domain Bacteria; phylum Verrucomicrobiota; class Kiritimatiellia; order RFP12; family UBA1067; genus DUPH01. The sequence continues at coordinate 196 of JAGOBZ010000003.1, read as the reverse complement.
GCACCAGCAGGGCGGCCAGTTCGCCGGAATCGCAGCAGAAAAAGTCTCGGAAGTAGTAGTGGCCCGCCAGCTCGCCGCCGCACACCGCGCCGGTCTCGCGCAGCAGCACCTTGGCGAAGGCGTGTCCGACCTTGCCCATCACGGTCCGAGCGCCGTCGGCCTGCAGCGCTTCGATCGCGCCGCGCGAGGTCCGCAC